>JAICXG010000016.1 GCA_025980625.1 Chthoniobacterales bacterium | reverse complement strand
TGCGCCGTCGGCCTGTGCGACTATGTTATTCCGACGCAACCAGACTGGTTCGATCAGCCCGGCCACAATCCAAACCCTGCCTCGCCGGATAACAACAACACACTCGGGGGAGCCACACCGCTGGGGACAGGAGAACGATTTCTTTCCACCGGCAGCCATCCCTGGAGCTCCGGTAAGTTCCCAAGTTTGCACGTCCCGGACCTGAGTATCTATCCAGCTAATGATCTCGACTACTTTAGCATCACTTTTCCCGAGGTGAATGCTCTCGGCGGCCGATGTTTCTCTTCCGGGTTCGCGTTTGATTTTGGAAGCAAAGTGAATGCCCGCATCTATGTTCGCGGTGTCCTGACACAGAGTTATACAAACACGTCTTACTTCGCATTCGCCGCCTCGAGCACCCCTGAGCCGATCGTGCTCGAGATCAGCGCGCCCGTGCCAGGCCAGATTCTGAGTTACAGTTTGAACATCGTTTTTTATCTGCACTATCGGAGCGACTGTTTCCTGACGAACCCGCCGACCCTCTGGGAAGAAATCCGCAATTGCCCGATGTGTAACCTCCAGGTCTTGCATGGATTCGACGAGGTCATTCTTAATCCGTTTTATCGGACGGAGGAAAAGGTGCCGGTGGGTGATCACTATTTCTACTGGGCGGGTCAGGGCGCCTTGGAGATTCCAGTCACTGTCCTAAAGGGAAACAACCTTCACGTCGACGTGGTCGATCAAAGCGGTCGAGTCGTGACAACTGCGGATCGGACTGGCCCGAACGATTTGCTGCTCAACCTGCCGCAGGCTCCGCCCGGTGTCTATTCGCTGCGCTTCAGCGGATTTGGCAATGGAACCGAGTTACTCGTCCGTACCCCGCGAGAGCAGATGAGGTGACCGATGATGAAACGGATTCTCGTTCCGGTTGATTTTTCACCTGCGATGGAAAGCGTGCTCGCGCTCGCTCGCGAAATCGCGCAGGCGTTCAAGGCCGAGCTTCACCTCGTGCATGTGCGCGAGATTGCGGCCGTGCCGGTCTTTCCCGCGGCGACAATCGGTTACCCCGGCATCGGAATGCCGGAGATGGGAATGCCGGGCGGGCTGCCGCTAGAGCCGGCCAGCGTCATGCCGCCGCAGATGCCTAACGAGAAGGAAAGGACGCAGCTCGAGCGCTTGCAGGAGGAACTGTCTCGCAGCGGGTCGCAAGTTTTCGCGCACGAGCGAGAGGGAACGGTGGTCGAGCAAATTCTCGAGACAGCGCGCGAGATTGCGGCCGACCTGATTGTCATGGGCTCACACGGACACGGCTCGGTTTACAATCTTTTGGTCGGAAGCGTGACCGAGGGTATTCTGAAGGCGCGTGAACGCCCGGTGTTGCTCGTTCCCTCAGCGAAGGAAACGAAATAGCGCCCTTGCGCTGGGTCGGATTCTCCCGAAAGCTTTTCCGGTGCTGCACGGAAAGGTTTTCAGGGGCGTTCTGCTATTGCTTGCCGGGATGACTTGCCTAACGAGTGCACGCACTCTGCCCTCGGCCACCGTTTTCAAAGGACGCGATCGCTTTACCCAATTGCTCGAAGAGGCGCGGGAACACGACTGGAAGGCGCTCCCAATCGGAGAACGCACGGCATCCGTCGGCCGCGCGCTCGTCGGCACGCGCTATAAGTCTTATACGCTCGAGATTGATGACCAGATCGAGGCGCCGTCGGTTAATTTCTACGGGATGGATTGCTGGACCTTCTTCGAGATTTCACTCGGCTTTGCCCGAATGCTGAATGAGCAGCCGGAAGATTGGACGCCGCAAATGCTCCTGAAAAAGATCGAGCTCGATCGTTATCGCGGGGGTGTCTGCACTGGGGAATATCTCTCCCGTCTGCATTATCTCGAGGACTGGCTTTATGACAACGATCGTCGCGGATTGGTCGATGACCTGACGCGCCAGCTTGGCGGGGTCGAAGTCAATCACGCCGCGCATGAAATGACCTATGGCTGGCGCCATTACCGATATCTCAGCGCCAACCCGCGGCTGCTCGAGCCGTTAGGCCGAATGGAAGCGCGAGTGAGCGCACGGCCGCTTTACCAGATCCCGAAACGGCGGGTCGCGGCGATCGAGCGCAAGCTCAAGAGCGGCGACATCATCGGGATCATTTCAGGCGATCGGCCGGGACTTTACTCGACTTCGCACGTCGGACTTGCCTACCGCACGGAAGATGGGGTGCTCCATTTCATGCACGCGTCTTCGCCTAACAATTATGGGAAGGTCGTGGTGGACGCGGAGTTATCGCGTTATCTCGCCCGCTATCGCACTGATACCGGAATTCTTGTCGCCCGGCCGCTGAAGTAGATCTCAGGTGTAATCGCGCATTTCCTTGAGTAACTGTGCAAGCCGTTCGACTGCTTTCTCCGCGTCTACTCCATCGGCTTCCAATCTGGCGGCCGCACCGCAATCCAAATTCGCGCGCATGACATCAATCAGGCTAAGAGCAGAAAAACGGCCGGTCGCAGTCACGAGCCAAATCTCGGAGCGGAAGGAGTTAGCAAGTCGGACAAACTCCGCTGCCGGCCGCGCGTGCAGCCCGAGTTTGTTCAAGATCCTGACCTCCCGCGAAGCGTGCATTGCCCCGGCCCGTGTTTGTTTTCTCATGCCTGACTTGTCCCCCAGCGCCGATGAAGCAATCGTTCGATCGGCGCGAAAAGCGTCTTATCCGCCAGCAGCCCGATCGCGACAATGACAAACATGATCGCGATGACTTGGTCCATCGCATTCAGCTCGCGGCCGTAGTGAAGTAACTGTCCCAGGCCGAATCCGGTCAGGATGGTAACAAAGATCTCTGCTGCCATGAGGGAACGCCAGGCAAAAGCCCAACCCTGTTTCATCCCACTGACGATAAAAGGCAGGGCTGCAGGCAGAATGACAGTGAGCCAGATATGAAATCCTTTGGACCCCATGGTCAGCGCGGCGCGGCGATAAATCGGTGGGACATGTTGCACGCCCGTATCGGTGGCAATGATCACCGACCAGAGCGTTCCCATGACGACGACGAACAGCATCGCGGCCTCACTTTGTCCAAACCAGAGAAGAGCAAGCGGCACCCAGCAGACACTTGGAAGGGTTTGTAAGCCGAGCGCAAGTGTGCCAACCGTGTCATGGAGAAGGCGAAAGCGAGCGGTGAGCAAGCCCAGGGGAATACCGCCAAGTAATCCTATAACATAGCCTAAGAGTAAACGTTTCAGTGTAACCAGTATCGCCTGCCAAAGGCTGCCATCCGCAGCGGCAGACTTGAGATACTCGGCAACTTTGGCCGGCGCGGGTAGAAGCACTGGTGACCAGAGATGGGCCCGAACCGCCAATTCCCAAAGCAAAAGCAGCCCGAAAAAGAAAAAGATTACCAAGAATACTCGTTTCATTCTGCAACTCCTCCATTTCCGTTCTTGTAACCTTTAAGTGAACGCGTAATTCGGCCGGCGTATTCTGCAAGATCGATGCTGTTGATGTCGCGCGGTCGCGGGAGTTTGATCAAGAACTCCTCCCGGATCCGCCCCGGATGCGGCGAGAAAAGCATGACCCGATCGCCCAGACAGGCCGCTTCGCGGACGTTATGCGTGACGAAGATGATAGTCTTACGCCGGCTCTCCCAGATTTGTTGCAAGTCTCCGTAGAGCTGTTCACGGGTGAGGGCATCGAGGGCCGCGAAGGGCTCGTCCATCAGTAACATGCGGGGGTTAGGGGCAAGGGCGCGCGCCAATGCGACCCGCTGCTTCATCCCGCCGGATAACTCATGGATGTTCGACTTTTCGAACCTGCTGAGCCCGACCAGCTCGAGATAGTAGCGCGCGACATCCTTGCGATCGCGTCGCGAAAGGTGTGGCTTCATTTTGAGTCCAAAGATGACATTCCCCAGCACGTCGAGCCATGGAAAGAGCGCAGCTTCCTGGAACATGACTAATCGCTCCCGTCCCGGCGCTGTCACTCGCAGCCCATCCGCGGTCACGCTCCCGCTATCCGGTTTTTCGAGACCCGCGATCATGTTTAGCAGAGTTGATTTTCCGCAGCCGCTCGCTCCAACCAGGCACACGAATTCGCCTTCCGCCACTTGCAGGCTGACTTCGTCGAGTGCCTTTAGTGGACCGGTGCGGGTAGCAAAGGTCTTCGAGACTCTGTCTACGTTAAGTTTACTCGGCGGCAGGAATTGTAACTCTTCCTTGACGTGTTCGCTTGCATTCCGGGGCAATTCGAATGTTTCTGTGATATACATGTTCGGCTTAACTCCGGTTGGCAGCCCTTCTAAGGGATTGCGATTAGCTTCGATGTATCAGTTGATCCTTTGATAAAGCCTGCCGCCTGCCCATCAGCGACTGCCTTCATAACGAGTTGCGGTGAGACCTCGCTTGTGAACCTGATTCTCTTCCATGCTTCACTGACCGATTCCGGCTCGACCTTTGATTTCGTCTCGGCTTCCAGTTCCTGCACAAGGAGTTTCTGCGCTTCCTCAGGATGACTCTGGAGCCACACAGTCAGCTCGACATTGGCCTGAGCTATCTTTTTCGCCAGCTCGCGGTGTTGGTTCAGGAACTTCGCGCTCGATGCTAGCCAGGTAGTGAGGACATCTTTGTCATCGTAGAAGATCTGGCCATTTGCTTTCCTGAGGAGTCTTGTCACCCAGGGTTCAACAGTCCAGACCGCATCGACCTGTTTCTGCTGAAACATACCAAGCTGATCGGGATTTGCGACCGGCAGCACCCTTATGTCGCCACCCGTCTGAGTCACCTTGAAACCGTTTGTCTTCAGCCAGGCGCGACAGGAAATATCCTGGGTGTTGCCGAATTGTGGTGTGGCAATGGTCTTACCGCGGAAATCCGCCGGTGACTTGATGCCTCCATCGGGCCGCACGACTAAAGCGGCCCCGCCGGTGGCCGCGCCTGATATAATGCGAATCTCAGCTCCCTCGGATTTGAGATAGGCGTTGAGCGCCGGTCCTTGCCCCACGTAAGTAACATCAAGCGAGCCGGCAAACATCGCCTCCATCGCAGAGGGTCCCGCGTTGTAAGTAAACCACTGGATGCCAACGCCCGGCCCGAGCCGCGACTCAAACCAGCCTTTCCCTTGGCGTGAGAGCGCGTGCGCAATCAACCCCTGAGCATGAGTAATGTTTGGGAAATGTCCGAAGCGAAGCGTAACTGTATCTTCGGCCCGAAGCGACGTTCCGAGCAGAATGAAACTGGCGATGATGGCTATAGTGGTAGTTTTCATTTTCCTGGATTTCAAAAGCTGAAGGTTGTCATGCAGTAAGCGAAATCGGCGTCGTCATGGGCCCCGGTGTCGTGGAGATAATCGCCGGCAAAAAAGTGACTGTAGCCAGTTTGGAGCTTGACGTTTTTGTTTAATTCGTAGGTCGCTGTAAGATCGACCTCGTTGCCGGCAAAGTTGCTCGCTCCGATGGTGCGCACATCCCGTCCATCTGGCGTCTTGGTTCGGAGAGTCGAGATACCGTTGGAGCGGTACCAAAAGTCGTGAGTGTTGGCCAGCCAGAAGCCATGGAAATCGAACTCAAGGTCTAGCTTCTTGACCGGCTTGAGGTTTAACTGAGCGCGAAGATCGTGCAGATTGCGCCAGCCAAACTCATCCATGAAACCATACTTATCATGGTTTGATGGGAACAGGTTTTGAAAAGACTCCGACCTGCCGTCATTCGGATTTTTGTCGCCGCTGGCATAGTCATATTCCAGCCCAAGACGCGGCTTCCAAGCCCAAGTCTTGGCCGTGTAACCAGCTGAGGCATGAAGGGCGAAGGCATTGAGGGTAAAACGTTGTGAGTGGAGATCGCTTTGATAGATATGGCCGATCTCATAAGCGCCTTCGAAGGTATAGTCCCAGCCTGCAAGCGTGTCCGGCGTGGACTTAACTCTGGCCCCGATGGTGGCGAAGCGCGCAGCAGGTCCGTTCCATGTGCCTTGCGGATCGATTTTGTTTGTCGGATCGAGATCGGGCTGGTTATCATCCTTGTGCCGGTAAAAGACATAGAAGTCAGTCGCCTGTTCCGGGACTAAATCCGTCCAGAAGTAACCACCGAAGAAGTTGTCTTCTGCGTCACTGGCGTCGAACTCATGCCGTTCGATTTGAACCGGCCGCATGGCGAAGCCTTCGATCCAGTAATGCGGTTCTTCGAAGCGGACCCGGACAGCATCGAAGGTACGGCCAAAGTTTCCCCACCTCGAATCAGCTACCAGCCGGGCATCGCCATAGGTGATCGCCTGACGGCCGACAGTTAGCTGAAGTGGGAAGTGCTTCAGATCGCCAAGCGCGATATAACCCTGCCGCAGATCGAAAATGTCATCGCCCTCCGCTCCGTGGACGCCCGGTATGTTAGGGCGGTCCGAGAAAGCTTCGCGCGAATCCTGAGTCTGCCCGTAAAGCTTTAGCCATGGAAGGGGCTTAAAAGTGAGCCCAAGGCGAAAGCGATTCAGGAGCCAGGAGTCATCATTGTCATCGTGAACAGAAGAATCGAAGTCACGATTGTTTTCGCGGATTTCGCCGCGAATCCGTTCTTCAATATCGATGACAAGTCGTCCGTCGTAAAAGCTAAGGAAGTTGTTCTCCTTTTTGCTCTCGGCGGATGGCTGAGCCGGCTGGCTCTTAGCACCACCGTCGCCGGCGGCGAGTAGAGTTGGAAAGAGCATGGCGGCGAAGCTGAGCAGGGCGATTCTCGATCGCGGTACATTTGCAATGTGGGCAGTAAGTGTGGACAATGTTGTTCATCTGACTAAGTGCAATCTCCCGTGGTAGGGTAGATTGCGCCGCTTGCTTAGGATTCCTCCAGTATGTCTGGACGGCGTAAAGTTTCGCTGGGATGGAGAGACTGCGGTTCGCGATACTCAGTTATTTTAGTTTTCTCCGTGCGTTCAATCTGAGTGACACGGGAGTCGTGCACGATGATCTGGACCACGCCATAACGAAGGGTCTCGACCTTTTGCCGCACGAGGGCGAGCCACTCTGGCTGATTCATGTTCATGATTTTACTTCCTGGTCAGGCTCCGATTCTCTTGCAGAAGAGGAACCAGTTCCGCGAGTCCGAATGATTGCCGGGCAAAGGGCACCGTGACCTTGTCGCGCCGCATTTTGCGCAACGTGATCTCCACGACCTGCGCCAGAGTTGAGCGATCGAGAAGTCGGGAAAGCGCATTGCGGACGTCGAGCATGAGCATGCGCAAACCGCAGTGTGCTTCGTCCGGGCAGGTGCAGCGGCGGTAGGCGGTTTGGCTGACACAGGCGATCGGTGCGAGCGGGCCATCAAGGAGGCGAATGATTGCGCCGATCTTGATTCGGTGGGTCGGTTTGCCGAGGGAATAGCCACCCAGTTTGCCGCGTTTAGTTTCGACGTAACCGGCGAGCCGTAGCTGCGTCAGGATCTGCTCGAGGAACTTGACCGGCAGCTTTTCCTTGGCCGCGAGTTCGCTCACTTGAAGGATCGGGCGCCCAAGCTCGCGAGCGATTCCGAGATCGATCAGGGCGCGGAGAGCGTATTCGCTGCGCTTCGAAAGGTTCATCGCGAGAAGATCAGCTTAAATGCTTTTGGTTCGGGTCCGCGCGATCACAGCGGAGAGCGATGGCATTGGTGGACGCGACGCGAGCGCCCTGAGTTTTTCGACGAGCAGGACGAGAGGAAAAGCCAAGGCGACCAGTGGCAGGGCAAGCGACCAAAAAAGACTTACCGCCAGGACCAGCAGAATTTCATTAAGGATGCTTTTCATTGTGCTGTTGAATCTCTACCAACTGGGTATGGATTCATAGTCTAGCAATCCACTAGACATAGCAAGCATTTTCTTCCGGAACTTTTTTCCAGGCCTGTGCCGCGCAATCGCAAGACTGGTTGGGCGGAGCTATTCGCGATAGCCGAAGCGGGGATCCAATTTTCCCAGGGTGGTCATGGCGTATCGCTGATCGGCAGGCGAGAGATCCTCGGCAAAGCCGCCGACCTTACCGCGCCGCACTTTGAACGATTCCCGATCGTGCGGATCGCCGGCGCGAAGAATTTTTGAGCTGAAAGCGCCGCGACTTTCGAGTTTCTGCATCGCGTGAAAATCGGAAAACTCGAGTGCTCTGGCGAAGGCGGCTTCATCGACAGCCGTTTCGCCTAACGATCGCAAGAAGGCCCGAAATCCGGCCTCCGGCGCGCGCCGCAAATCCTCGTAACGTAAGAGGAGAAAATTCGGCCGGCCTGCCCACTCGCCCAGCCAGCTGTTCATCACCTCGACCATCGATTCGATTCCGTGCGCCGGATCGCGCAGCAACTCAGAAGCAGACTTTCGCTTCAACACTTCCGGTGTTTCCCTGGTTCGGCGGGTCAGTTGGACAAAATGCGAGACAAACGCATCGCGCGGATCGCGCGCGAGCAGGATAACGGGCAGGCGCTCCCGCTCACGCCACGGAATGAGATATTTGCCGCGCAGCTTGCCCCAGCGATTGGCCTTTGTCCGCTGCTCAAACAGGTCATGCGTGTAAATGATCCGCGGCACGTCAGCGTATTTCTCCGGTGCAAGGGTGAAGGGGCGACTGATTTTTTCGCAGTAATAAGCGCAAACGAACGTCCGCAGCCACGTGCGACCGCTCTTGGGGATGGACACGACGAGCGCGTCGCCACCCGAAAGCTGACGCGCACGGCTGCTCAGGTTCCATCTCACGACCCGTTTCATGAGAGATCGACACTCCGGTTTTGTTGCGCGCGCAGCGCGCGAGCGAGCCGGTGTCGCCCAAGTGCCCGGCGCAAGCGGCGCCGCCAGGATTGAGCTGAATAGACCGGACGAAAGAAGGGATCGATTGTCACGCCTTGGTCACGGCAGAGCGCGATCGCGTCCGGCATCCACAATCCACGCGAAATGGCTGACATGAGATAACGAATCGGCGCATTCTCCCGCCGTTGATAGGAAAGAATCCGCATCTCCTGGGTGCGACCGCTACCCCGAGCCTCGAACTCCCACGCCGTTTCGCCATCCCGCAAAATCGACTGGAGCGCATCCTTTTTCCAGAGCGTCACCTGGCAACGTGTGCGGCCGTCGGACTCGAGCGGCATGACGCCGAAACGGTCGTTGAGTAGCTGAAAGCCGGCATCGGGTTGGGAGCGCGCGCGAAAGCAGAGCGACGCCGCGCCGGCTTCGATCGCTGCGGCAAAATCGCGCGCTAACTCTCCACTCTCGACCGGCGCGGTGAGGAAATAGTCTTCGTGAAAATAGAGCGCATATTGATGCGGAAATTGCGCGAGTGCGGCGAGCAAGTTGCTCGACCAGCCGCGATCGGGACCGACCGCGATCGGCTGCACGCGCGATGAGCGCAACTGCAGCTCGTTCGTGAGAAGAAAAATCTCGAGCGGGCAGTCTGACCAAAATTTCTCGAGGAATTGCTGGAACGGCCGCCAGGCGTCGAAAAATGCATCGCAGCTCGAGACGAGGACTCCGACAGAGCTTTGAAATTCGTTTAGCTCCGGCATTTGGAATCGATCATACACCCACGGGGCGATTGAAAGTGTGGCACTTTTGCGTAAAGTTCACACCTCTCGGAAAAACGGGGGCGTACTGGTTTCGACTGATGGTTCGAAGCGCAGGCGGCATGTCGAGGATGGTTCGTTGGCCTCGTTAATAACCGGACCAAAACAAATAAACGCAGATCACCAAGATCTCGCTCTCGCGGCTTAATTGACCGCGATGTCCACGGCTGGACGCCTGCTACGGCCGGGGACATGGACAGCAGGCTCGCCTGACGGTGGAGCGACCGCGCCCGAGGGCCAAAGGATTTTGTGGACGCTCGGGAGTCCGGTAGTGTGCCGGTGCAACGTCGGCTCCTTAAAAATCATCATCGGCTAAACATGTAGAAGCTCGCGGGGAGAGCGGTCAGGACAGGGGTTCAACTCCCCTCGCCTCCAGATTAGATTAGTTCGCTCTGAAATGGAGCCCGCAACGCTTGCGGCGAGGTTTGTTTTAGCGAGGAAATTCAAGGGTTTTACAAAAGAAACGCGAAGCGTTTGGGCGTGCAAAAGGCGGTTCGAGCCGGCCTTCTTCAAAAATGACTTCATTTTTAGCAAGTTGTTCTCATTAACCCAGCTTCTCGCTTGATTTGCCTCTGAAAAGCAAGCTCGGAGCGGTTCGAGCAGATCAGAGCTCGCGAACCCGCGGGAACGAACGAGGGTTGCAACTAGTCACAAGCCCGCTTGTTCTCTAATTCCTAGCGCCTCCCGCAGGGCAGAGAGCAATTTTTCCGTGTCATATGGTTTAGCCAGGAAATCTGTAACCCCGAGTTCCTGAAGGTCCGCGACGCGCGATCCCTCACCCTGTCCGGTCGAACCAACAAAGATCATATTTGGTTTCATCTTCTTCAGGGCGCGGATTAGGGCAACGCCATCTATGTAGGGCAGCATCATGTCGCTGAGGACGAGATCGATGGAATTCATTTGCTGGGCGAAAATGGCCAATCCTTCGGTTCCGTCGCTTGCTTCGAGGACACGATAGTTGTTTTTCTCTAAAATCATCTTCGTCGCGCTCCGGATGTTAGGTTCGTCCTCGACTAGGAGGATCAATTCGCCATTGCCTTTTGCGAATTGGGGCGGTCCCTGCGCTTTTCGTATATCAATGTCGGTTTCAACCGCAGGGAGAAAAATCTTGAAAGTGGTGCCGCGACCTTGCTCACTGTAAACGGACATAAAGCCGCCGTGGCTTTTCACAATGCCGAGTGCAGTGGAGAGTCCGAGACCGGTTCCTTTGCCGATTTCCTTGGTGGTAAAGAAGGGATCGAAGATCTTATCAATGGTCGCTCGCGGCATGCCTGTACCGGTATCGCTGATGCGCAAAGCTACATAAGGGCCGACTTTCGCCTCCGGGGCCATCGAGGCATAGTGCTCGTCCACGTAAAAGTTCTCAGCCCAAATAACGAGCGAACCACCATCTGGCATGGCGTCACGGGCATTGATCGAAATATTCAAGAGCACCTGATGGAGTTGGGTCGGATCGGCTTGAATGGACCAAATCTCTTCCGGATACCGGCTGGTGACATCGACAGACTTGGGAAACGTTTTTTGCGCGATATCGACCATCTCCTCGATTAGGTGAGAGGGCTTGATAAGAACGCGTTCACCTTCAACGCCCCGTGCAAAAGTGAGAACTTGTTTAACCACACCAGCTCCGCGGCGGGCGCTATCTTCAATTAGCGAGATCGCCGGATGGATATCAGCAGGGTCCGGATTATTGCGAAGCACTTCCGCGCACATCAAGATTGGGGTTAGAATATTATTGAGGTCATGAGCAACTCCGCTGGCGAGCGTGCCGATGCTTTCCAGCCGTTGCGCTCTCAGTAACTGGGTCTCGAGTTTCTTCTGGGCGGTAATATCATTATTGATGGACATTACCGATCGGGGACTGCCATCGTCATTGCGGATGAGCGTCGACCAAACCTCGACGGTTAACTCTCTGCCGTCCTTGGTGACCTCGGTCAGTTCCCCACGATATTCTCCATCGGAGAGAAGCACTCTCGAAACCGCCTCCAGCTCGTTTGGATTGGCAAGAATCAATTCGGCAATGGTTTCACCAATGGCTTCGTCTGCGGTCCAGCCATACAAACGCTCGGCACCGCTATTCCAGAAAATGATCCGTCGATCGACAAAGTTCCGGACAATTATAGCGTCATGCGCTCGGTCCAGCATTTCGGCTTGCTCGTGCAAACGCTCTTCTGCCTGCTTCCGCTCGGTCACATCAATCGCTGTGACCATGCGGGCGGGCACGCCTTCCCAAGTGATGCCGCCGGAGTAAATTTCAGTTAAAATTAACGAGCCATCTTTTTTGACGTGCCGGAAGTCACCGCTGAAGTGTGGTGGTGATTGCGCAGACGAAAGGGCCCTCGTCAGAGCAGGTATATCTTTGGCAGGCCGAAGATCCTTTAGGCTTAGTGTCAGAAATTCGCTTCGCGAATACCCGTATTTGGTAATCGCAGCTTCGTTTACAGCCAAAATCTGCAAAGTCTCAGTGGCAAAAACCCACATCGGACTGGGATTCGTCTCGAAAAGAAGACGATACTGTTCTTCCTGTCTGCGTAACTTTTCCGCAGCATTTTTCTGCTCCGTGACATCCCGCGCCGCGAAATAAATGAGTTTCTCGGAAAATGAGCTTCGGCATTCCCATTGCAACCAGCGGTAGGAGCCATCCTTGCAACGATATTGATTTTGGAAATGAGCGCGCTCGGTTCCAAGGGCAAGAACAGAGGCCGCCGCTTCTGTGGCCGCGCGATCATCGGGATGAACAAATTCAGTAAAAGATTTCGAGAGTAACTCGTCTCGGCTGTAGCCGAGAATTTTCTCGGCGGCATCATTTAGGTTTTTCAGGTAACCGTCAAATCCGGCCGTTCCAATTACTTCGAGAGAGAGTTTGGACGCTTCCTGCAATTCTTTGTCGGCGCTGGTTTCGGCACCCTCTTTAGTCCTTCGGGTTTGCATGGGGGCCTCCAGCGCAACAACGCCCTCCTTGGACGATTCTTGTGCCGCAGCCGGCTGTTCGCTAAGCGAGAGATGCCCTGCCCGGAGATTCACACTTTGGAGTGGAGCAGATCACATTCCGCTCCGCATCTCGATGCTTTATGTGATCTGCTGGCAGTACCCGCTCGTAAAGCCCATAGCCGGCGCTGGAACGCGATTGCGGAAGCCGAGAGCGAATACCGCTCCTACGGGAGCGGCAACGAGTTCACTTCCCTTTTACCCGTAGAACGCGTCTCGGCCGTTAGGCCGAAATCGCCAGCCCTGTGGTTCGCTGCGAACCGGTAAACCAGTATGAGAGGGATCAGCGAGTGGGTTCGGTCTGGCCGGAGTCTTCGAAGGCAAGCCGCAACCGTCTCGCTCTCTCATTCGGAGGGCGGAAGTGTTGAAGATTTTCGAGATGGGACGTGAGCCTCCGTCGGAAGGGGGAGAGGGGGTAGGCGGGAGTGGCTTCGGCACGCGAGAAATCTTCAAGTCTTCCGCCCCGCTCGCGCGACAGTGAAAAACTGTCCTAAAGGACGTGTCCTTTAGAAGCCGTGTTCTCAATGTGTGTGAACCCGTCGTTCGCGTGAGCGAACCTGTGAGGGAGGGTTTTGGCGTGAGCCAAAACCCGACCGAAGTCGGGGGTGAACAAAGAATGAAAATGCGAGATAAACCGTTGGAGAGAGGCGCAATTCAATCGAGGAGATGTTCCCCGCTGTGGGGAAGTGTGCGGGGATGGGCTCTATGCGTCATTGGACTCGAAATGCGTTCGAGCGCTGTCCAATAGACTCCAGATTCCTGAGTCGCGGCGAAAGCTGCGTAAAGCAACGAACACTTAAAGGGGTCGAAACCGGAATTTTTTCCGCACGAACCGGAGCCTTGACGCGGAGATGCTCTGCCGGTTATTCTCGCCGTCGCTTTGAATGAAGTGACGACAGCGCCGACTTTTCCAACTCTAAGCGGGCCGTTTATGACCACGCATTGGAGCGTGGTGAGCGATGTGTCGTCGCCCGATGTCGCGCCGGACCGCGCGCACCAAGCTTTGACACGCCTCTGCCGCGATTACTGGCCGCCGCTCTACCGCTTCATTCGCTGGCGCGGCTACAGCCCGGCCGACGCACAGGATCTGACGCAGGGATTTTTTGCTTATCTCGTCGAGAAAAGAGTCTACCTGGGTCGCGACCGGATCAATGGACGGTTCCGGAGTTTTTTGCTCATGCTCTGCAAGCGCTATCTGCGAGGAGCGCGCGCTTACGAGAATCGCCAAAAGCGCGGTGGGGGTCAGCGCCCCTTGTGCATCGAAATCGCGGAGTTCAGCGCGCTTGACGAATCGTCGGCGGAGGCCTCGCTCGCAACCAGAGCGCCGTTGGATGAGGAGCGGCTCTTCGAGAGGAACTGGGCTGCGCAACTGGTTGGCCGCGCGATGCAAGCTTTGCGGGCTGAATATTCGACCGCACAAAAGGCGCCGGTCTTTGCCGAGTTGCGGCCGTTCCTGACTGGCGGGATTAATCTTCCCACGCAGGCGGAGGCGGCGGCGCGTCTCGGCGTTTCGGAAGAGACTCTGCGCAGTCATCTTTTTCGCCTCCGGGCCCGTTATCGCGCCCTGCTCCGCGCCGAAGTTGGCCGGACGGTGCGGGAAGAGAAGGAAATCGATCACGAGCTGCGTTATCTCTGCCGCGTCCTGATCGCGAGCGCCTGACGAGGAACGGCCAATCGGCGTTCAGCAAATGTCCGCATCATTCAAAAATCCGAGCCTGCTCTGCGAGCAGTGTGGCCAGCCTCTGCTCAGCCGCACGGGTGAAGGCGGTTGTTTGCATTGTCTCCTCCAGGCCGGCCTCGCGCCGTTGGAAACCGCGTCGCCCTCGCCCGCAATTGGTGCCCCGCGTTTTTATCAGCACTATGAAATTCTCACCCGGCCTGACGGCTCGCTCTGGGAACTGGGGCGCGGTGCGATGGGCGTGACCTACAAAGCGCGCGACATCAATTTGCAGGTGCCGGTGGCATTGAAAGTGATCGCCTCCGCGCGATGTGCGGATCCCGGCACACAGCGCCGGTTTTTGCGCGAGGCGCGGGTGGCGGCGCAGTTGCGCCATCCGGATGTCGCCAGCGTTTTCCATTTTGGAACGATCAACGCTTTACCCTCGAGCGGAAGTGGCCCGAGCAGCGCGGAGGATTGGGCAGAAATGGGCGACTGCTTTTATGCGATGGAATTTGTCGAAGGCGAAACGCTCGAGGCGCGGCTCCGCCGGCTCGGTCCGCTCACCCCGGTGACCGCGCTCGAGGTCGCGTTGCAGGTCGCACGAGCATTGGGCGCGGCCGAGAAATGCGGCCTCGTCCATCGCGATCTCAAACCTTCCAACATCATGCTGCTGGCAGGGCATGAGGAGAATACGTCGGCGATCACAAACTCGGGTGAAGCTTTCGTGAAGGTGATCGATTTCGGTCTCGCCAAGGCGCTGGAAGAACAGGAGGAAGGCGCAAGCGCCAAATTCTTCGGCACGCCCGCCTTCAGCAGCCCGGAGCAGGCGCGGGGCGCGGCGCTCGACATCCGCTCGGATGTCTATTCGTTAGGCAGCACGATTTGGTATTCGCTGACGGGAACTCTGCCCTTCCCGGAATCCTTCCGCCGAGGCGTGAACGGTTCGGAGCAGCCGCTGCCGACTTCACAACTGCGCGCGCGCGGGATTCCACCCGCCGTGATCGCGCTGCTCGCGAAAATGCTCGCGCCGGACGCAGCTGCGCGGCCACGTCCCCTCGAGCTGACGCAAGCGATCGAACGTTGCCTCGACCGGCTGCGCGGCAACCGTCGTTCTCCGCCGACTCATCGCCTGGGCGCAGCGGCCGCCGCACTCGGGCTTGCCGCTGGGCTGGTTGCATTGGCTTTCTGGTTTTTTACTTCCGGCCAATTGTCGGACGATAAGTCGATCGCAATTCTGCCGTTCCAAAACCTGAGCGAAGACGTCGGAGATACCTCTTTCGCCGAAGGCATTGAAGACGATTTGCTCTCGACGCTGGCAAAAATTCGTGACCTGAAAGTGATCAGTCGGCTCAGCGTTTCTCGTTATCCGGCAAACGAGCCGCGCAACCTGCGCGAGATCGGGCGCGCGCTGGGCGTGCGGCACGTTTTGGAGGGCCGGCTCCGTCGCACTGACAGCAGGGTTTTGCTGAACGTGGCCCTGATCGACACCGAGGATGGGCACGAACGCTGGGCGGAACGTTACGACCGGACAATGGCGGACGCGATCACTCTCCAAGCCGATCTCGCGAACGCGATCGCCACCGCGCTCGATGCCACTCTGACCAAGCGAGAGAAGGCGGATGTCCAGGCAAAGCCGACCGGAAATCCTGATGCCTACATCCTCTATTTGCGCGGCCGAAAATTCGACAACAGCCCGACGATCGCGATCGGTGATTACGAAGCGGCCGCCGCTCTCTATAGCCAGGCGATCGCGCTCGATCCAGGGTTCGCGCTCGCCCATGCCCGACGCGGCGCGACTCTCGCCTTTCTTTATCGATTCCGTGGGCCGAGCGAAGAGTTGAAGCAGGAAGCGCACGCCGAGATCGCTGAGGCGCTCCGGCTCAACCCAAAGCTGGCGGAAGCTCATCTCGACAAAGGTTTGTCCTTCTATCGAATCGAACGCGATTTCGATCGGGCACTGCCGGAGCTGGAAATTGCGCAGCGGCTTTTGCCTAACGACACTGAGGCGGCAAGCTTTCTCGCTTACATCGAACGCCGCCGTGGCAAATGGCGCGAAGCCCGGGACGACTTGGAACGCATCCGCCAGCGCGATCCGCGCAACGCCATGTATGCGGAGGAACTTTACACGACGGCGTATCTCCTGCGCGATTGGCCGACCGCGCGCAAGCATATCAGGGAAGCCGAAGCGATGATCCCGAATCTGACCGTCTACAAGGTGGAGCTGGCGATGGTTGACCTCTGGCAGAACGGGGACCTGCGGGCGTTGCGCCAACTCTTTGCTGATCTCAAGGGCTACGGAGATCCAGAGGGAAGCATTGCCTGGAGCCGCTGGGATAGCGCGATGGTGGCGCGGGATTACCCCGCTGCCCGAGCGGCGCTCGATAGTTTCCCGGGCGACACCTTGCCTTCCGCTTTCGCCGCGCCATTGCCGAAGAGTTACATGGAAGGTTGTATCGCGCTTGCCCAGGGCCATTCAGAGCGCGCGCAGCAACTTTTTGAGGCGGCGAGGCCCGTTATGGAAGCGGAGAGCATCGCCCACCCCCAAGATGCGCTGCGTCATACGCGCCTCGGATTGCTCTATGCCTACATGGGTCGAAAGAAGGACGCGCTTCGGGAGGGCGAACGCGCCGTCGCATTGAACCCGGCGCAGACAGATGCCTTCGAAGGAATGCTCCAACTGTGCAACCTGGCGCTCATCCACGCCCGCGTCGGCGATAACGACCGCGCAGTCTCAATGATCGAGTCGCTCCTGCGCAGACCGGGAGCCGTTTTCTTCAGCGAGTCGAGCATGACTCTGCCAGAGTTGCGTCTGCGCTGGCAGTGGGATCCTTTACGCAATGATCCGGCCTTCCAGAAGATTCTCGCTGGGCCCGAGCCGGCAACGATTTACTAAGCGGGTCGCTGCAACAAAGAGGATCCCCTGTCCGAGCCGCTGCGGATTTTTTGCGAAAAATCCCACATTATTCTGCAACGCCGCGGGCGTTTTGCCCATTGGAACAGGTAATCAAAGACACTTCGGTGTCAGGTACCGTGGCTAGTTCCCGGGTCGCAAGACCTGACAACGCCTGGAGGCGCTTGAGCGCCTTCAGGCATGGGGCCTTAGAAGCAAGGGCCAAAGTCTACGCCGTCAGGTCGACCATTTCGCGTGCCGGTACACGCCGCGGCGCTTCCATTTGGCTTCGCCAAAAATGGAACGGCAGCAGCCCGATCATCATGAAGGCGAGCTGGCTCGCGACAAACGCAATCAGCCACGGGAAAGCGCTGTCCATGAAGCCATACGAATGCAGCCCGATCCCGAGCATGTTGACCCCAAACCACGACCAGCTCGTAACGATGTTGCCGAAGACCGCCATCACCATCAGGCCGCGTTGCCGGACGAGACCGCCCCAGCGGGCGTGGAGGATGATCGCGTTCCAGAGTACGATGAGCAGTGCGCCGTTTTCCTTCGGGTCCCAGCCCCAGAAACGGCCCCATGACTGATCGGCCCAGATGCCGCCGAGAATCGTCCCGACGAAACTGAAGAGCGTCGCGAAACAAACGATGCCGTAAACCATGCGCGAGAGTGAACTGGCCGTCGCGCGATCGAGCGAGGGAGTAAAGGCGCCGCGCACGATGTAGGTGAGCGCGAGGAAACCGGCGAGGAAAGTCGAAGCGTAACCGAGTGTGACGCAGACAACATGGGTTGCGAGCCAGCCGTTCGTGTCGAGCACCGCGCGCATCATCTCCATCGTATCGCCGTCCATTGAGAGATGGTGCGCGATGAGCAAGGTAATGAAGCCGATCATCGCCGCGGTCGCGCTTCCGATGCCGTTGCGAAAAAAACGTTCGAGGAAAATGCCTAACAACACCGCGCCCCAGCCGATAAAGACGGCCGAGGAATAAAGATTTGTCACCGGCGGCCGGCCTTCGAGATACATCCGCGTGATCAGCCCAGTGGAGTGGATCGCGAAGGTCACGACGAGGAGAACAAAGGCGTATTTGCCTAACGTTTGCGGCCAGACCAGCCACGACGCCGCGGCCAGGATGAAGATCAAAACGTAGAGCACCATCGCGCTGTAGAACGGCTGCACTTGGTTGAAGATCGACTCGACTTTCGCTTTCCAAACCCGGCGCGGCAGATCGCGCTGCAATTCCCTCGAGTACTGATCGAGCGCACTGTTAAAAGTCGCCGCGTCGTTTTGCTGAAACGCGGTTGCCAGGCTCGCCCACGCCTTGACCGCCGGATGCAGCTTTCCATCCGTCAAAAAGACGAGCAGACTTTCGCCCATCTTCCGCCAGCGCAGCGGATCGTCGTTAGGCGCAAACGGCGGGATGGCATAGAAGTATCCGGTCTCGGCCAGAAACGCGAGGCTTTGCAACGCCTCCGCGGTAATGCCGCTGTTCATCGGCACAGGCGAGGGATGGATATTCTTCACCAGCTCATCGATCTGGCCCTTGAAATTTTGTGTGCCGGTGACCTCGATGCTGTTCTCGAGTCGGTGGTAAAGCGTCAGCCGCTCGAACAACTTGATGATGTCGCGCTGGAACGGGGAGCGCAGTTGTGCGTCCACCTTTTGCGCGAGCGTCGCCTGTTGTTCGATCTCCTGAAGGTGCGGGACGAATTCGCCGAAAGAGAAATACTTTCCGGCGTCGGGCTTCCAGCCGAGCGCGGCGAGGGTTTCGGGATTGCGAATGACGAAGATCTTTCGCCGGTCGGCTTCGCTTTGCTTCATCAAAACTTCGGCCAGCCAATCCATCGCGCTCAGCGTGCCCTGGCCGGTGGCGAAGGTTTGTTTGCCATGAATGATGAGAAGCGAATTGCGGGCGACGGTGTCGAGCGGCTTGATACGCCCGTTTAACAGCACGGGAGTTCGGCCGAACTTCTGCATTTCGAATCCGCCGCGCCGATCGTGCTGCAAGAGTGGCGCAACCGCGTAAAGCAAGGTCGCGGCGACGACTAACGAAATGATGAGGCGCGTTCGGTTCATCGGCTCCGTTTTTTCACAAACCCAAAAAGATGCATCGAGAATTGCACGAGCAGGCCGAGCGCGACCAGACCGCACGCGATGTATGGCATGAGCATGGCCGGATTCTTCACCACCTGCAGGATGCTGGTCTTGTCGTTGTTGTCGAAACCCGACTGATAAAAGGTATAGCCGCGATAGCGCAATGGGTCATTCATCGAGATTCGCACCTCCCGGTTTTCGTTCCGTTCGAAATCGACCAGCCGAACGCGGCTCGAAAAATTTTTCGGAATATCGGTGCCAGCATAGCGGTCGTGCGTGAAATTGAGCAGGGTAAGCGCGAACTGCTTATAGAAACGCCGCTGCCGCATGACGAGCGAGTAGGTATGGCCCTCCACTGTGAACGGTTGCCGGTCAGCGATCGCGTTCGAGACGAGCCACGTGCCTAACGAACCCTGCACGCCCTCCAGCTCGATGAAGGCCGCGCTCAGGTCGCGCTCGTCCTCCTTCACCGTTCGTGGCAGCTCGGTCGCGACAATATTTTTCCCAAAACCCTGAGTCGCGGGAGAGGGCGGCGCGTCCGGCGCCTGCGTGCGCATCACGAGCTGCGAGTTCGCCATGAACTGCCGGATCTTGATCGTGAACGGCAGCGTCGGATTCTGAATCGTCCCGCCGCGGGCGAGGACAGCTTCGGGAACTGCAACCACCTGATCGTAGTCCGGATTGGTCGGATCGATCACCGCGAGCTCCACTTCGCGCGGCGCTTCGGAGTAACCCATCGTCTGGCCTTCATCGATCCGCATTTGCGTCTCGCGCGCAAAGAGGCCGGTCAGCAGTTGCCCGATGAGGAGCAGGATGACGCCGAGATGGAGGAGAATGATGCCGAGCTTTTTTTTCGAAAGCTGGAACCGGGTTGCATGCGCCGCGAGCAGATTGATCAGCAGCACCGTTCCGAGGAGATAGCCACCGGGCAGAACCGGAATTCTCCAACTCGCCCCCGGCGGCGACCAGTAAATCAAAACACTTTGGAAGTACCGCGCCTGCACCTGATGAATGCCCCAGTGCACCTGCGCGAGCGTGCCGAGAAAAACCAGCAACATGCCGAGCGCGAGGCAAACGACGGTGAGGCGAAGTGAGGCGAGGACGCGCAAAGGCGACCTGATGAAAAAACTCTCAGCAGATGTGATCGCAGCCATTCGTTAGGGAAGTTTCAAGCTGCGCAGAAAGTCCGTGAACGCGCTCTTCTGCGATTCTACGGTCGCATCTTCTCCGCTCATCTTGATGAACCAGGAACGCTCGTTCTCATCGAGGATGGCCGCGAGGATCCGTTGCTTTTCCTGCTGCTGAGCCTTCGGGGCGGGACTGAGCAGATCGACCACCAGAAAGTCGTGCCCGTTTGCTTGCACATGCTCGGCCGTTTTCGCCAGCGTGTTCTCATCGATCGGGCCGAGATTCACCTGGCCGCGCCAGCGATTCACATTCGCCAAATCGCCGCCCGCGATCCCGGGCAGCGAAACAACCGAAACGTCCGCGTCCTTTCCGTTAGGCGCGGTTGCGTTGAAACTGGCCAGCCGCATTGGCGAAAGCGGTTTCTCTTTCCAACTCTGCGGGAGCGTGTACCGCACCGTCGCGCCCTCCGAGGCTTCGATCAGGGGCGGCGTGGGCGCGTTCGTGTTCTTTCCGCTCGTTGGAGCTGCGACGGCTGGCGCAGCGGCGTTCGTCGTCGCACCGCCGATTGCATGCACGCTTTGCAGGAATTCTTTGAACTGGTCTCTTTGCGATTCGACGAGCTGATCCGGCCCCATCATTTTGAAAAACCAGGTCTCGCTCGCGAGCGGAAAAATCCCGCCGAGGATGCGCGTCCTGGTCGCGTCAGTCCCGACCGGCTGCTCGCTGATCAGATCGACGAAAAACATGTCGCGACCATCGACAGTCATCGGCGTTGCTGCTTTCCCCTCATTCGTCACCGGCGCCAATTTCAACTGATTGCGCCAGCGATTAATGTTCGCCATCAAACCGCCGGCTGCTGCCGGAAACGAGATCACCGAGATGTCCGCCGTCTTCCCATCAGAGCCCTTCGCAAGATAGCTGCCTTTGCGAAACCCGGAGGCTGGCTGCTCTTGCCACCCGGACGGCGCCGTCCAGCGCACGTCGGTCGCCGCCGCCGCGGGCGGCGCCTGCGTCATCGCGGCTGGCTGCGGGATCGACTCCGGCTGGCTCTCCTTTGGGATCCGGTAAACCGTGATTTGGTCACTGCTCCGATTACAACCAGCGAGCAGCGCGAGTACGACCAGGAGGACTGCCGGCCTAACGAGATGCAATTGAAAAGAAGA
>JAICXG010000147.1 GCA_025980625.1 Chthoniobacterales bacterium | reverse complement strand
GTTCTGGGGCCAAAGCTTCATCGTCGCGCCGAGCGGCGAGATTTTAGCGAAGGCAAGTGTCGATCGCGAGGAAATCATTTTCGCCGATGTGGAATGGGCGCGAGTCAACGAGCATCGCACCCATTGGCCTTTCCTCCGCGACCGCCGCATTGACGCCTACGCCGGCCTCGAGCAACGCCTGTTGGATTAGGGCGGGGACGACGGGCAAAGCGAGAGCAATCGCAGAAAGCCGCGATTTACAGCCACCGTTTGGCGCGTCCCGGGGCAGGCACTCACGAGACTCAGATAAGTTACGATACGGTTCGACAGCTATTCCCGCGATAACCTTTCGGCGATTCGAGGAGACGTAATTGGGGTTCAATGTGCCCCTTTCGGTGGGCAACATTGGCGGCCGCATTTTGTTCAACGTCTTCGTTACCCCATTGCTGCCAACCTTCCCTTCGAAACCTGGCGAATAACTCCAGATACGGCCCCGTGGAACATGATTCGATGATGTCGTAGACCTCATCAGGTTTTCTGGAATGCTCACGTTTACGTGTCGCGAGGATGTTCACTTGCGTGCGACCCGCTTGTAAGGTTCGCATGCTGCCTCGAACGCCGAATAACAGCAGTTCGGTAACATTGCGAAAATAAAAACCCACTCCTCTACCATCTGGACCACCATCTTTCCGCACCTTGAACCAAACGATATTAGCTTTGTAGGTGAAACCCCAGGCCTTCATCACCTGCAGACCTTCTTGCAGCAGCGCATTAGGGACCCAAAGGTAGAGATGAGACCGTGCCCCGACAAAGCTGGCCACCGGCAAATCTACAATTTCCTGCAACTCCATTGTCGGATACCGCAGCAGACGTCGGTGTTCGGGAGCGACCTTTCCCGTGCGGTTCTGAAACTGCCAAGGCGGATCCGCAAGAATTGTCCCAAAACGGCCCCATACTTTTTTGGTTAAATCTACCGCTGGCGTGGGAAGCGTCGCGCTAACGACTTTCGTCATACAAGCTTCTCCTTATCCCAAAGGCGAGGATTGGACAACCTCCTCCGCCACCACCCTCGATTCGGGGCAGGCGCTTTCCCCAATGTGTCGTACTCGCGCCATATTTGTCGCCGATTCTTAGTTCTCTGAAGACGCCCTGCAGTTCGTCAGAACGGGTAACAACGATACCGATCGAAACTGCGCGGAGTTCAAAGAGAAGCCGAAAATTATTGAGATCACGATCAAAGAATGGGTCCTTGTTATTCCATTCCACTTCCAGCGCGACACGATTCCTGAAGCAATCCACTTTGTGAGTCGGCGACTGAAGCTCTGTCGCGTCGACGACGATCTTAGTATCAAAATGTTTTTCCTTCCAGCCACGAGCGTAGAACTGCGTATCAATCCAGCCGGCGATATCGGTCTTTCTCCCACCACGGCTCAATAATTGGCTCTTACCAATGCTGAAACCACCTAGCACTTCGCAGAGGTCGCGATATTCATTCGGGAAGTCGGTTTGGAGTATTGCCGAAGCGTGTCGCCACTCCCGAATCTCGTAGTTTCTCCGTATGATTTCCGGGAAATCTTCGATCGCCATTCGTCTCCATGTAGATCCCGCCATCGGTTGGATCCAGAAGATTTTCCGCAAGCCCGCCGGCTGCTGCCTAGGGGGGAGCTTGCGCAGCATGCGGCGCGGCTAACGTAGTCGCGGGGATAGAATCACTCTTTGGAAGTCGCCGGTTTGTGCCCGCCAGGCGTGGTGTAGGTTGGCGAATGAAAACAAACGCATTCTACCGGACTGGACTCGGTCTTTTTGCGGCCGGGACTCTCACGTTCCTCGGGGCCTCGGCGTTCGCCCAGGAACCGAGCAAAGCCATCGCCGTTCTGCATCCGACGCAGGGGAACAATGTCCACGGCGTTGTCACCTTCACGAAGACCGGCGACAAGATGAAGATCGTCGCCGACGTGATGGGGCTGACGCCCGGCAAGCACGGCTTCCATATTCACGAGTACGGGGATTGCTCGGCGCCCGATGCGACCTCGGCTGGCGGCCATTTCAATCCCACGAATCATCCACATGCCGGGCATGACGCGGCTGAGCGTCACGAAGGCGACATGGGTAATCTGGAAGCGGATGCGTCGGGCAAAGCGCATCTCGAATTGACCGATGACATGATGACTTTCAGCGGCGAGAAATCGATCATCGGCCGCGGTGTCATCGTGCACGCGAAAGCGGACGATCTCCAGTCGCAGCCGGTCGGCAACGCCGGCGGGCGGGTGGCCTGCGGAGTGATCGGGATCGCGAAGCCATAGGCGAGCGCGGTTACTAACGCTGACAGCGCGGGCACCAGGCCGTGGTGCGACCGCCGATTGTTTCGCGGCGCAATTTAATTTTGTGTTTCGGGCATTTGCCTTCTCGCTTCCAGCGATCGTGCAAGAGCCACGTTCGTGGCGGTTCGGAGTTGTCGCGACCAATCGTGCGCAGTGAGGCGAGGGAAACAAAACGCGTGCTGCGCCACAGGGCGATCAGCTTTTTCTCGCTCAGCTCACCGGCGCGGCGATGGGGCACGATGTGGGCGCGCCAGAGAATTTCGTCGGCCATCCAGTTGCCGATGCCGGGGAAACCGCTCTGAAGAAGCAGCACCGCTTTGATCGGCGCCCGCCCGTGCCGGCGCAGGAATTCGCGGAGCGCGCTTTTGCTGAAGTCGCGCGAATGGACCTCGGGCGCGATCGCATTCCACCACGGTGGAGTTTCTTTGCCGTGATGGAAACGGACGCGCCCAAACTGCCGCGCATCGCGAAAGACGAGCGCGCGTTCTCCCTGGCGGAGGACGAGGTGATCGTGCACTCCCGGACCGAAGCGGGCGGGTTCGGTGCGCAGATTGCCGCTCATCCCGAGATGAATGCCAAGCCAATTGTCGCCGGAGAAGACGAAGAGCATCTGTTTCCCGCGCGCCTCGGAGCGAAGGAATTTTTGCCTAACGAGACAACGGCGGAGGGCGCGCGTGTCGGTGCCGCGGAAAATCCGCTTTTTTTCGTGTAACTCCACCGCGAGAAGCTCGTCGCCGAGGCCGGGATTCCAGCGTTTGCGGGCGTATTCGACCTCGGCCAGTTCGGGCATGGCCGGAGATTAGAACGCGCTCTGGCTCCATGCTACTCTTGGCCCGCATGGAAAAAGTCATCATCGTCGGGAGCGGCTGTGCCGGCCTGACCGCGGCGATTTACGCGGCGCGGGCTAATCTCAGCCCGCTCGTCCTCGAGGGACGCCAGCCTGGCGGGCAGCTCTCGACCACGACGATGGTGGAAAATTTTCCCGGCTTTCCGGACGGCATTGACGGGCCGCAATTGATCCTCAACATGCACCGCCAGGCAGAGAAATTTGGCGCGCGCTTTTCTTACGCGGAAGCGACGAACATCGACCTGACGAACAGCCTGATTCGGTTAGAAGCCGACGATGAATGGCTCGAAACCCAGGCGCTCATCATTGCGAGCGGCGCCTCCGCCCGCTATCTCGGTCTCGAGAACGAAGAGAAACTGATCGGCCATGGCCTAACGAGTTGCGCGACCTGCGACGGCGCCTTTTATCGCAACGTTCCGGTCTGCGTGATTGGCGGCGGCGACTCGGCCGCGGAGGAAGCGCTCTTCCTCACCCGCTTCGCTTCAAAGGTCTATCTCATTCATCGGCGCGATCAGTTGCGCTCATCCAGGATTATGGCAGACCGCGTCCTTAACTGCGAGAAGATCGAGCCGATCTGGAACACGGTCGTGATCCGCTATCTTCCCGATGAGAAGGGCGAGATGAGCGCGGTCGAGCTGCGCAACGTGAAGACGAAAGAGGAGAGGATTTTGCCGGTCGCCTGCGTCTTCGTGGCGATCGGGCACGATCCAAATACGAAAGCTTTCGCTGGGAAATTGGAGACTGATCCGGAGGGTTATCTCCTCGTCAGGCAGATGGTCGAGAGCAAGCATCCCGGCGTTTTCATTGCCGGCGATGTGGCCGATCGGGTCTACCGGCAGGCGGTCACCGCGGCTGGTTCCGGCTGCGCCGCGGCGATCGAAGCGGAAAGATATTTAAGCGGCCTGGCCGCTTAACAATGGCGAATGCCGACGGAGCTTCTCCAACTGAAACGGATCGCACCGTTGCTCAAAGAGCCTAACGAATCGGTTGCGATGATGGCCGCCTCGCGCACATCGGCAGTCGCCAATCGCCCTTCGGCAATCTCTTGAAGCTTTGTGACCTGACGCAGTTTTATTCGCCGCTCAGCGGCGGGGTGAAACGTTATGTGCACGAGAAAATCCGTTACATCCAGCGCGCCACGACCGATCAGCATGTGCTCGTCATTCCCGGTAAAAAATCGCAGATGGTCGAGAGCGAGCGCTCGCGCATCTACTCGATTCGCTCGCCCTTGCTCTCGCGCAGCGCGCGCTACCGCGCCCTGCTTAACCTGCGGGCGATCGAGGAAATCCTCGAGCAGGAAAAGCCGGACCTGATCGAGTCGGGCGATCCGTATCAGGTGGCGTGGAAGGCGATCGCGTCGGGTGCGGCGCTGCGGATTCCGGTCGTCGGTTTTTATCATTCGCATTTTCCCGAGGCTTATCTGCGCACGACGGCGCGTTTCTTTGGGCCGACCGCGACGGAATTCATGATGGATCTGGCGCGGCGTTATGTGCGGCAGATTTACAACCGGTTCGAAGCGACGCTTGTGCCTTCGGAGCGGCTGGGTCATCTCCTCACGAGCTGGGGCGTGAACAATGTTTGCGCGGTCGATCTCGGGGTGGATGTGGAGATTTTCCGTCCCGAACCGGATGACGCGGCGGCGACCCGGGCGTCGTTAGGCATTCCCGCCGAGCGCTGTCTCCTGCTTTACGTCGGCCGGCTGGCGCAGGAGAAAAATACCCAGACGTTGTTTGCCGCCTTTGCCGAGCTCGTTAGGCGCGATCCCGCGCGCTTTCATCTCATGATCGTCGGTGACGGGACGCAGCAGGACAGATTGCGCAACTTGCAGGAACAGGCCGGCCACATCACCTGGCAACGTTACTGCACCGATCCGCGAGAGTTGGCCCGGCTTTATCGCGCGTCCGACTTGTTTGTTCATCCCGGCGTGCAGGAAACCTTTGGCCTGACTGCGCTGGAGAGCCAGGCCTGTGGCACGCCGGTGGTCGGGATTCGCGGCAGTTACATGGATCGGATCATTTTCGGCAGCCAGGAACATTGGGCGCGCGAGAATTCCGTCGCGGCGCTGGCCGACGCGATTGTCGCCGCGGCGGATGGCGAACTGCGCGCGAGTGGTCTGGCAGCTGCGCAGACCGTGCGGCAACACTATAGTTGGTCGGTTGTCTTCGATCAGCTTTTTCGACTTTATCGCGCGGTGCGCGCAGCCTATCAGGCAGGTTGAAGCGAGAATCCGGCGCATATGTCGCGGTGGAGTTGCCTTGCGCAAAGCAATCGCCAAATTGTTCGCCAAAATCATGAAACTCGAACCGGCTTACACGATCCGCGGTTTCCGCCCGGGCGATCGCGCGGCGGTCCGTCGCCTTTGTTGCCAGACCGGTTTTCTCGGCGAGCCGATTGATCCGGTCTACGAGGACCACGAGCTCTTTGCCGATTTCCTCACCACCTACTACACCGATCACGAGCCGCAATCTTCTTTCGTCCTCGAGGTGGACGGCGAGTTAAAGGGCTATCTCCTCGGGTCGCGCAAACCGCTCGTGAATCAGCTTTACTCCTTTCAGCAAAACATTGTCTTGTTTATCCGCGCCCTCCTGCGTTGCCCACGCTACAACGAGCCTTCACGGCGCTTCATCCGCTGGGTTGTGATGAACGGCTGGCGAGAAGTGCCGGCCGCGCCACGGCGCACTCCGCATTTCCACATCAATCTCCTGCCGGAAGCGCGAAAGATTTCCACCACTCGCGCGCTTATGAGTGCGTACCTGAGTTATCTCTACCGTTGCGGAGAGAAGCGCGTTTACGGTCAGATCGTGACCTTCGAAAGCCGGCGCGGCGAAAAGATGTTTGAGCGTTACGGCTTCCGGGTTATGAACCGGACCGAGATCACGAAGTATCGCGCGTTTTATCCCGAATCCGTCTATCTCAGCACAGTTATCAAGACACTTGAGACGGAGGGACCGCTTTCGGCTTACAGTAACTCTTCTCTCTAAGAGTCGACTATGCGCGCGCCGGTCGCGGCTTACGATGCAGTTGGCTCCATTCAAAGCAGCAAATAGGCATGCCCAGGTTCTTGTTCTTAGGCCGGCAAACGTCCGCGAGGGATCCATTGCTCACCCGATGGCCGCCGAATTTATGTCGCGCTCAGCGGATCGCCGCGAATGGGGCCCGGAGTCGATCGCGCCCGGACAGTCGCTGACCGAAGTGCGGACGGCATTGGAGTGATCGATGCCGGTGGAAAAAGTCCAAGCTACGCGCAGGTCTTTGGCGTTTTGAGTATTGATCTGGTCGAGAGTGCTATAGCGGGTGTTTTGGTAATCCTTGGCCGGCTTGTCCATTGATTGTCGCCGGCGCCTGCGGGATTTTGAGCAGCCAACGACGGCGACTGCGCGAGCGCCGTGCAGCCACAGACTAGAAAAATCGCGCAACCCAGCGCCTGGTTGCGACGGAAATTTTTTGCAGCCATTTAGGTTTTCGCTCGAATTCTTCATCAATATCGGCGCCGCGTCACTGCGGCTAGCTGATGAACTGGAGCCGCCGCTGCCGAGCTAAAGCTGCCAGCGCAATTCGAGACTAACGAGACGCGGTGCGCCGATCGAGACCAGTCCATCGGCCGACTTGCCAGTTTCGATTTCCTGGTCAAAAAGGTTTTCGACCCGGATCGCGGCCGAGCCGTGCGAGGAGAAATTGTAAATCACCGCCGCGTCCACGGTCGTAAAAGGGGCAAGGACGCGGGAATTTTGGTCATCTTCAAACTGCTGATCGTTATAGCGGATCTGCGCGCTCAGGGTCCATTGCTGGTTAGGCGCCCACTTGATCCCGCCAGTGAACACATGCTCCGGGGTTTGAGCGAGAAGCTTTCCTTCCAGCAAGGGATCGGCGGCACGTTCAACCGTTGGATGAGTGAAGAGATAACTTCCGGTGAGCGACAAGGTGCAAGACAGTTGCCAGCTTGCACTTGCGCTAAGACCCGGCGCGACGACCAGATCAATATTCTGCCGCGGCCGCAAGACCCCGCCCGCCGGGATAAAACCCCCAGGGCTGAACGTGCCGGGTC
>JAICXG010000139.1 GCA_025980625.1 Chthoniobacterales bacterium | reverse complement strand
TGACCCCGGCCGGCAAGAAAATCCTCGCGAATTTTCTCGCGCTTTGAATGCCATGACGAGCGCGCCGATCAGTCCGACTTTCGACGAATTCGTTTCGCTCGCGCAGCAGGGAAATGTCGTGTCGGTCGTAGCGGAATTCGTGGCCGACACAGAGACACCGGTCTCCGCATTCAAAAAGATCGCGCGTGGCGGATGCAGTTTTCTTTTCGAATCGACGGAGAAGAACGATGTCTCCGGCCGCTTCTCATTTGTCGGGACGGAGCCGCGCACGATCATTCGAAGCTGCAAGCGCACCCTTCGCGTCGTCGAGAATAATGTTGAGCGGTGCTTCGAAACGAACACCGATCCATTGGACGAAGTGCGCCGCTTGTTAGGGCATTATCAGGTCGTCTCGCGTCCCGAGTTGCCGCGTTTCGCCGGCGGCGCGGTTGGATTTCTCAGCTACGACTCGGTCCGCTTTTTTGAACCGACCGTGCCAATTCCCGCGCGCGACGAACTGCAACTCCCGGAAATGATTTTCCTGATCACGAGCCGCCTGCTCATCTTCGATCATCGGCGGCGCAGTCTGAAAATTGTCGTGAACGCCTTTCTCGAAGACGGCACACCGCGCGAAGTTTATGCCCGAGCGGTCGAATCGATTGAAGCAATTCGGAGCCGGCTCGCGCAACCGCTCGACCTTCCTTTCATTTCGTTAGGCAAATCCTCGACCGTGCCCGCGCGCAGCAACTTCGAGCGCGAAGATTTCGAAAAGCTTGTCGAGCGAGCGAAGGAATACATTCGCGCCGGTGACATTTTCCAGGTGGTTCTTTCGCAACGCTTCACCGCCGATTTCGAAGGCGCGCCGCTCGATCTCTATCGCTCTCTGCGTTTCATCAATCCGTCGCCCTACATGTTTTGCCTCAGCTTCGGCGACGAGTTCGCGCTGGTTGGCAGTTCGCCGGAAATGCACGTGCGCCTCTCGGGCGAGATGGCTGAGATTCGGCCGATCGCGGGAACGCGGCCGCGGAGCACGAGCGCAAGCGAGGACGAAGCAAACGCGCGCGAACTGCTGGCGGATCCGAAAGAGCGCGCCGAGCACATCATGCTGCTGGACCTGGCGCGCAACGACCTCGGGCGCATCGCGGAATTTGGCTCGGTCCAGGTGAGCGAGTTCATGAACATCGAACGCTACAGCCATGTCATGCACATGGTTTCCAATGTGAGCGGCCGGCTTCGTCAGGGTTGCGATGGCTTTGATCTCGTTAGGGCAACCTTTCCCGCCGGGACGGTTTCGGGCGCGCCGAAAATCCGGGCGATGCAGATCATTGCCGAGCTGGAGAAAACGCGCCGCGGCTGTTACGCGGGCGCGGTCGGCTACTTCGGATTCGATGGCAACGTCGATTCCTGCATCGTTCTGCGCTCGGTCGTGCTCTGCAACGGTAAGGCTTTCTTTCAGGCTGGCGCCGGCATCGTGGCCGATTCCGATCCCGGCCGTGAGTTTGACGAAACCGTCAACAAAGCGCGCGCCATCATGCAGGCCCTTGCCCTAACGAGTAAACCGCAATGAACCGCGAAGAACTGGTTTGCGATTCTTTTCTCCGCGAAACGACTGTGCGTCTGATGCGCGGCCAGGACCTGACCGGCCCAGAAGCCGAAGAATTTTTCCACGCGCTGCTGGCAGCGAGGACAAATGACGCGCAAATCGTCGCTGCACTGGTTGCCCTCGCGATCAAAGGCGAGACGACCGAAGAACTCGTCGGCATGGCGAGCGCGATGCGATCGCGCGCGGTTCGCGTTTCCTCCTCCCATCTTCGCTTCGTCGATACGGCCGGCACCGGGACGAGCGCGGCGAAAAGCTTTAATGTTTCCACGGCTGCGGCCTTCGTCATCGCCGGCGCGGGCCTGCCGGTCGCGAAACATGGCGCGCGCGCCGTGACCTCGCGCGCGGGGAGCGCTGATGTGCTCGAAGCGCTTGGCGTGAACACGAAGGCTTCGCCTGAAAACGCGGAGCGTTGCCTGCGCGAGCACGGCATTTGTTTTTTGTTCGCGCCGCTCTTTCATCCCGCCGCCGCGCGGGTCGCGCGGTTGCGGCGTCAGCTTGGCCTGCGCACCGTGTTCAACCTCCTCGGGCCGCTCGTCAATCCGATGCGCGCGCCATTTCAGTTGCTCGGTGTCTGGAGTGAAAGTTCGCTCAAACGCATCGCTTCCGCGCTGGCCCGTTTAGGAACGGAAAAAGCGTGGGTCGTTCACGGCAGCGACGGCCTGGATGAAATCACGCTCTCCGGCGAAACCAAAGTCGCTGCTTGTTGCGCATCAGGCGTCGAATCATTTTCCATTTCACCGCGCGACTTCGGGCTCGAGCCGCGCGCGTTCGACGCCTTGCGCGGTGGCGGGCCGGAGGAAAATGCAGACCTCATTCGCGCTCTGCTCACGAATGGAAAAAGCGCTCGCCTAACGAGTGCGCGCGACCTGGTCCTGATGAACGCCGCCGCGGCTTTGCATCTCGCCGCGATGGCGCCCGATCTCTTGAGCGCAACCGCTTTGGCGCGAGAAAGCATCGCGAGCGGGCGGGCAGCCGCAAAGCTGGAGGCGCTCATCCGCGAGACAAATTGCACGCCATGAACGCCGATTTTTTATCCGCAATCGTGGCGCAAAAACGCGAAGCCGTGGCGCGACTGCACGCGCAGACCGACGCAACCACTCGGCGTCAGCGCGCGCTCGAGGAGCGCGCCACCGCCCAGCCTCATCGCCTCCGCGCCGCGTTCATCGCCGACCGGCCAGCAATCAAAATCATCGCGGAGTTCAAACGCCGGTCGCCCTCACGCGGTGTGATCCGTTCCAATTTGCGGCCCGCGACCGCAGCGCGTGCGTATGGACGCGGTGGCGCTTGCGCGATCTCGGTGCTCACGGACGAACCCTATTTCGGCGGCGCGATCGACGATCTGATCGCCGCGCGCGCCACGACGCAGTTGCCGATCTTGTGCAAGGATTTCTTCATCGATCCGATTCAAATTTACGAAGCGGCGCTAGCTGGCGCGGATGCCATTTTGCTGATTGCTTCGATTCTCGGAGATGCCGACCTCGCCGGGTTGCGGACCGCGGCCGAGGCCGAACTCGGCCTCGACGCGCTGATTGAAGTCCACAGCTCAGATGAATTGCGACGCGTCGTGTCGGCCGGGGCGAGCTTGATCGGAATCAACAATCGAAATCTGCGGACGCTCGACGTTTCGTTGCAAACCAGCGAAGAACTTATCGCCCAAGCGCCGCGCGACGCGATCATGATCAGCGAAAGCGGCTTGCAAAAAGCCGAGGATTTGCGCCGTCTGCGCTCGCTCGGCTTCTCCGGTTTTCTGGTCGGCGAACATCTGATGCAGGCGGCCGATTTCGAGTCGGCGCTGCGCGAACTCATTTCCGCGGAAGAAAAATGAATCGGGTGCAAATCAAGATTTGCGGCCTAACGAATATGGAGGACGCGCGAGCGTGCAGCGAGTGCGGGGCCGACATGATCGGGCTGAATTTTTTCGCCGAAAGCAGGCGTTATGTCAGGCCGGAGATGGCGCGAGAGATCGTCGAGCATCTTTCCTCGGCGGTTGAGGCGGTTGGCGTGTTTGTTGATGCGGCAGCGGATGAAGTTCGAGACATCGCCGCGCTGGTTAACCTTCACTCTATTCAACTGCACGGCCACGCATCGCCGGAAACGTGCCTCGAGCTGGCGAAGGATTTTCGCGTCATCCGCGCGTTTCAAACCAATCAAGATTTCCAACCCAAAGATCTTGCTCCCTTCCGCGAATGCGACGTCCTCCTTGATGCCGATCACCCGCATTTACGCGGTGGCACGGGGACGACCTGTGATTGGTCGATTGCGAAATCCGCGCGGCAGTTTGCGCGATTTCTTTTTCTTTCCGGCGGCTTGAATCCGCAAAACGTTCGCGATGCGATCAGCACGGTTGCGCCCGACGCGATCGATGTCTGTAGCGGCGTCGAACGTGCCCCCGGGTTGAAAGATCCTCACGCGATCAAAAATCTTATCGAGGCCGTTCGCCGCGCATGAAGTCGACCATCAGACGGAGCGAACCGGACGAACGTGGCCACTGGGGAAAATTCGGCGGGCGTTACGTCCCCGAAACACTCGTCGCCCCGCTCGAAGAACTGACACGCGAGTTCACTCGCGCGCGCACGGACGAAAAGTTCTGGGGCGAATTGGAAGAACTGCGGCGCAATTATTCTGGGCGACCGACGCCGCTTTTTCACGCGCGACGATTAAGCGAGCACGCAGGCGGCGCGAAAATTTTTCTAAAACGCGAAGACCTCGCCCACACCGGCTCGCACAAGATCAATAACGCGATCGGTCAGGCCCTGCTCGCGCGACGCATGAAAAAACGGCGCGTCATCGCTGAGACAGGGGCGGGCCAGCACGGCGTCGCGACGGCAACGGTGTGCGCGTTGTTCGATTTGCCGTGTGTCATTTACATGGGGGCGGAGGATGTGCGCCGGCAGGAGTTGAATGTTTTTCGGATGCGTTTGCTCGGCGCCGAAGTGGTCACGGTCCACAGCGGCACGCGCACGCTCAAGGACGCAATCAATGAAGCATTGCGCGACTGGGTGACCAATGTGCACGACACCTATTATTTGTTAGGCAGCGCGCTCGGGCCTCATCCATTTCCGCTCCTGGTGCGCGAATTGCAAAGCGTGATCGGTCGCGAAGCGCGCGAGCAAATTCTCGCCCGGGAAGGAAAGCTGCCGCGGGCGCTGATCGCTTGCGTCGGCGGCGGTTCGAACGCGATTGGCTTATTCCATCCGTTCATCGCCGATGAAAACGTGCGGCTCGTGGGAGTGGAAGCAGGCGGTCGCGGCCTAACGATGGGTGAGCATGCGGCCCGATTTCGTTCCGCGCCGAGCAGTGGCGGTGGTTGCATCGGAGTTTTGCAAGGCACGATGTCTTACGTGTTGCAGGATGCGAATGGACAGATCGCGCGCACGCATTCGATTTCTGCCGGACTCGATTATGCCGCCGTCGGTCCCGAACATGCCTTTCTGCACGAGAACGGACGCGCCCAATACACCTGCGCGAGCGACGCGGAAGCGCTGGAAGGTTTTCGCCTTTGCGCGCGCCTCGAGGGAATCACGCCGGCGCTCGAAAGTTCCCACGCAATCCTTCCCGCTCTCCGCCTCGCCCGAGAATTTCCCCGGGGCGACGCGATCATCGTGAATCTTTCCGGGCGCGGCGACAAAGACTCGCAGTTGATCGCGCAGTTGGAAAAATCATGAGCCGCATCGGAGAAAGATTCGCCGAACTTCATCGCATGGGCCGGCGCGGTTTCATTCCCTTCATCACCGCGGGCGATCCAAATCTCGACACGACCGGACGCTTGTTACTCAAACTGGCAGACAACGGCGCTGACCTGATTGAGCTGGGCGTTCCTTTCAGCGATCCAGTAGCCGACGGGGAAGTAATCCAGCGCGCTTCTGAACGAGCGCTGCGCAATGGCGCGAGCCTGCGCGCAATTCTCGATTGCGTTGCGCGCGTGCGCCGGGATCTCAGCATCCCGATTATCTTGTTCAGCTATTTCAACCCGCTTTTGCAATTTGGTGAGGAACGGCTGGCCGATGAGGCAGCAGCGGCCGGTGTCGACGGCGTGCTCGTAACCGATCTGATCCCGGAAGAAGCCCAAAGCTGGAGCGCGCGCCTGCGTGCCAGCGAACTCGATCCAATTTTTCTCGTCGCACCGACCACCTCAGATCAACGCCTCTCTCGAATCGCGCAGGAAGCGCGCGGTTTCCTCTACGCCGTGGCCCGCGCCGGCGTCACCGGTGCACGCGCCATTCTTAGCGCCGATGCAGAGACGCTGGTGCAACGAGTGAGCACGCGGAGCGATCTGCCGGTGGCGGTTGGTTTTGGTTTATCGAGCGGAGAACAGATCAGAGAAGTCTGGCGTTTCGCCGATGCGGCGGTGATCGGAAGCGCGATCGTACGTGAAATCGAGAACGCCGGCCGAGCCACCGACCTGGTCGAACGAGTGGGCAACTTTGTCCGAGCGCTGCGGGCCACAGCAGAGGGCCATTCCGATCGCGAAGCATAATCTCCGATGAAGTTGCGCGAGGTTTGCAAGCGATCGTTTGTCCTCTAGAATTTCCCTCTCAAAACGGGGGCATAGCTCAGTTGGTAGAGCGGCAGCTTTGCAAGCTGTAGGTCAGGGGTTCGAATCCCCTTGCCTCCAGTCTTCGCTCGCGTCGTTACGCTTCGTAACACTCGAGATACTTGATCCCCGAGCCGGTGTTGAAGATTACAACCCGCTCATCGGGCTTGATCTTTCCAGCCGCGAGCAGCTTCTTCAGGGCCACGAAACAAGCCGCGCCTTCCGGCGCCACGAAAATGCCTTCTGCGGCGCCGACTTCGCGCGTGATGCGGATCATCTCCTCGTCCTCGACCGCGACCGCGCCGCCACCGGAGTGGCGCAGAATCTTGAGCATCAAAAAATCGCCGACCGCTTTCGGCACGCGCAAGCCCGAAGCGCGCGTCTGGGCATTGGGAAATTCGGTCGCGGTCGTCGCCCCGGCTTCGAATGCCCTGACGATTGGCGCGCAACCGCTCGCCTGCACCGAAAACATCCGCGGCCGTTTCGCTTCGATCCAACCTAACGACTGCATTTCGTCGAAGGCTTTCCACATTCCGATCAGTCCCGTGCCCCCGCCGGTCGGATAAAGAATGACATCGGGCAATGTCCAACGCAGTTGCTCCGCCAGTTCATAGCCCAGAATTTTCTTTCCCTCGACCCGATACGGCTCTTTCAGGGTCGAGACATCGAACCAGCCTTCCTTCTCTTTCCGGCGCGCGATCTCCGCTCCGCAATCGGTGATTAGGCCATCGATCAAAGTTACGTGCGCGCCGGTCTCGCGACATTCAATCACGTTGGCGCTCGGCGTGTCGTTAGGCATGAAAACATGCGCCTCCAGTCCGGCGCGGGCCGCGTAAGCCGCGAGCGCGCCGCCCGCGTTCCCCGCGCTCGGCACCGCGAGCTTCGTCGCCCCAAGATATTTGGCCATTGAAACCGCGACCGACATTCCGCGCGCCTTGAAACTTTGGGTCGGATTCTGGCCCTCGTCTTTGATCCAGAGATTCGTTAGGCCGAGCTCTTTGCCGAAACGAAGCGCCCGCAGGAGCGGCGTGCCGCCTTCGCCTAACGACACTGGATCAACCTCTGGCGGCAGTGGCAACAGCTCGCGATATCGCCAGAGCGATTTCTCCCGGGTCGCGAGCGCTTCGCGCGTGAAGGTGCGCGCGGCCGAGGCCAGATCGTAATCCGCGAAGAGCGGTTTGTGGCAGGCGATGCAGAGGTTCTGAAGTTGGTTCCAGTCGTGCGACAATCCGCAGCCGGTGCAATGAAGATGCGTCAGAAACATACAAGGTGGCGCAAGCTTCCAGCTTGCACCATGGACCGCGCAAGCTGGAAGCTCGCGCCACCCTCAGGTTCGTGCTACTCCAAGCGCCAGAATGTTGCCGGCGAGCCAACGAAAGACGATGCGCCG
>JAICXG010000155.1 GCA_025980625.1 Chthoniobacterales bacterium | reverse complement strand
GCTGATCGCAGGTGGTTTTAGCGGAGTTGCGTCGAAGGTTGCCGAAATTGAATCCCCGCGCAGCCGACCGGCGCACTTTTTTCTGGACGCCCCTCTTCCCGCCCAGGCATACTCCATGGCCCTAACGAAAGACAAAATATGCTACACCTCGACACCGGCAATACCGCGTTCATGCTCTTATGCTCCAGCCTGGTGATGTTAATGACTCCAGGCCTGGCCTTCTTTTATGGCGGTCTCGTTGGGCGCAAAAATGTGCTCGCAATTATGATGCAGAGTTTCGTCTCAATGGGCTGGACGACGATGCTCTGGTGGGGGTTCGGCTTTTCGCTCTGCTTTTCCGGCGATGCCAAAAGCGGGACCGACTTCTACGGGATCATCGGCAACCTCCATTGGGTCGGGCTGCGCGGGATTACTCTGAGCACGCCTTCGCCTAACGACTCTATCCCAATGCTCGTATTTTGCGCTTACCAGATGATGTTTGCCATCATCACCCCGGCGCTGATCACGGGCGCCTTCACTAACCGCATTACCTTCAAGGCTTACTTCCTCTTTCTGACCGCCTGGCTAATCCTGGTCTATTTCCCTTTCGTCCACATGGTCTGGGGCGGGGGGCTTTTGGCTCAATGGGGCGTTAAAGATTTCGCCGGCGGAATTGTCGTCCACAACATCGCTGGCATCGCGGCCCTTGCCTCCATCCTCTATGTCGGCAAACGAAGAGTCGCTGAGGGCGCGCATAGTATCCCGCTGGTCGCACTCGGCACCGGGCTTCTTTGGTTTGGCTGGTATGGATTTAATGCCGGCTCGGAGTTTCGGGTCGATGGCACCACCGCAGTCGCCTTTATCAATACCGATATCGCCGCTTCCTTTGCGGCTATGGCCTGGATGGCGGTCGATTGGCGCGCCGCCAAGAAGCCAAGATTTCTTGGATTGCTCACTGGCGCCGTCGCGGGTCTCGCGACAGTCACGCCGGCAGCTGGCTATGTTTCACCTGCGACCGCAGTCATCATTGGTCTCGTTGCCGGTGTGGTTTGTTTTTACGCTTGTGCGCTCAAAAACAAACTCGGCTGGGACGACGCGCTCGATGTCTGGGGCGTGCATGGCGTCGGTGGGTTTCTCGGCATCGTCCTGCTCGGTGTTTTCGCGTCGACCGCCTGGAACCCCGCGGCCAATGGCGGAGTAGAAGGACTCTTGGCTGGAAATCCCAGTTTCTTCTGGAAACAGCTTGGGGCCGCTGCGTTCTCCAGCGCCTGGGCCTTCATCTTCACTCTCGGGATGTTGTGGATCATCGACCGTCTCACCGTGGTGCGAGTGGCCGACGAACACGAGGAGATCGGACTCGATGCAGCGCTTCACGGAGAGACGGCCTACGTCGAGGTCGATGTCGTCCGCGTGCAGTCGCGTTGATGGAGCGTGTTACCGGACCAGACTTGAGGATGGTTCGCGCTGGCATGCTGTCGCTGAACAATCGATCGGCGAGCTTGCTCGCCACTCTGCTTCTGCGCTGCGCGGCGGCGTTCGCGGGTCCGCCGGGGAGTCCTGTGCCCGTGCAGCTTTCGACGCCGCAAGACCTGTTCAAGGTTTATGCCTGGATCGAGAGCGGGTTTACCGCGAACGTCGATTCGCCTAAGGATCGGCAGAACTTTGGCCGGCTTTTCGACGACCGCTCGAATGAGCCGCTTTTCAATCAGGCGGCGATCACGCTGGAGCGAACCCTGTCCACCACCCCGGCCGATTTCTCCTGGGGATTTAAGCTCCAATCTATCGCCGGGAGCGATGCTCGCTTCATACATTCGTTAGGCTTGTTCGATCGCATAACCGACAACCTCGTGCAGCCAGATATCTCGGAAGCCTATCTTAACCTTCATTTCCCGGTCCTGACCGTGGGCGGCCTCGATCTCAAACTCGGGAAATTCGTCACCCTCGAGGGCGCGGAGACGGTCGATCCACGCACGAACGTCCTCTATTCCCACAGTTATATCTTTAACTTTGGAATACCGTTCAATCACACCGGCGCGCTTGCCACCCTTCATGCGAGCAGGGCAGTCGATCTCTATGCTGGCATTACCCGGGGCGTGAACACGAGCGTTGAAGATAACAATGACTCAGTCGCCTTTCACGGCGGCATCGGGCTCAACCTGTTCGATGGCAGGCTCACGGTCCTCGGCACCACTCATGTCGGCCCGGAAATACCCGATAATAATCACGATTATCGTTACCTCAACGACATTACAATCGTAGCCAAGCCCACCGAGCGACTGACTTTGATCACTGACTTAAACTTTATCTATGACGAAGCCGTCGCTGCCACCGCATACGGGATCGCCCAGTATCTCACTTATGCCTTTAACGATTTCATCTCGATCGCCGTCCGCGGCGAGATCTGGCGTGACGCCAATAACTTCTACGTCGCGCAATTCGCGGAAAATGACGACCTCGCGGACAGTCTCCGCGGGGGCAACGTCATGCTCGACCCGCGCACCGTCACTGGTGGGGAAACCACCTACGGCGCGATTACCCTTGGCCTAACGATCAAGCCTCCGGTCCCGAAGCCCCTCACCGGCTGTCTCATTCGTCCCGAGGTCCGCTACGACTGCTCCCTGAACGGCACGCGCCCCTTCAACGATTCCGCCGAGCGCGACCAATTCACCGCCGGAGTCGATGTCATCTTCACGTTTTGAATTAACCGTAACCGACCGTCCGGTGGCCGTTCGAGCAATCACGCCCGGACATACAGGCACCGATTCCGTTCTTTCACGACCCAATCGTAACAAAATTGTTACCACCGTTGTTTTGGAGACGCACGGTTGTTATGTTAGCACCTCGCAGAGAGAAGAAAGGACGTTTATGCGACCTATCCACCTTAAATACCGCAAAGGGTTTGTTCTTGGTATTGGAATTACTGCCACTTCGATTATGTTCATTTGCCTCATCGGTCCCCAGGTCGCGGCGGCGGCTGCCGGAGATCTCGATCCGACATTCGGAACCGGCGGCATGGTGACGACTGATATTGGACGTAGCACCGACATTGCCAACGCTGTGGCGATCCAGGCTGATGGCAAATTGGTCGTGGTCGGACAAACCTATAGACACAACGATTTCTCTGACGAGGACTTTGTCGTATTGCGCTACAATATCGATGGCACTCTCGACAACACCTTCGGTTCTCGTGGCAAAGTGCGGACAGATTTTCCGGGCTTGGCAGCGGTCCCCTCGGCGGTCGCTATCCAAACTGACGGCAAGATCGTGGTCGCGGGCGGCGCTTTTCCGCTCTTTACCTTCGCCGGCAATTTCGAAGTGGTTCGCTACAACCCAAGTGGATCGCTTGATACTTCCTTTGGGAACGGAGGGATTGTGACCACGACTTTTCCCGAGGGCAGTTACGCGTTCGGCGTGGCGTTGCAGTCTGACGGCAAGATCATTGCCGCCGGCACCGTCTTTGTAGATTTCGTGATTGGCGATTCTTCCGACACCGATTTTGCGCTGGCCCGATACAACCCGGATGGAACCCCGGACACCACATTTGGCAATGGCGGCCAGGTCATGACTGATTTTGTCGGTATGGAAGACGACGCCTTTTCAGTTTTGATCCAACCAGACGGGAAGATTGTCGCAGTCGGTTCAGCCAATAGCTCTGCAACTAACTACGACTTCGCCGCGGTGCGTTATCTCAGTAATGGTACCATCGATACGACTTTTGGCGTGTCCGGAAAAGTGAGCACTGACTTCGGCGATCAAAACTTTGATCGGGCGCGCTCTGCCGCCCTTCAATCCGATGGCAGAATTGTCGCTGCTGGGTTCGCTATTTCCCAGGGCGGAGGAGTCCAGAATTTCGCGGTCGCGCGCTATACCTCAAATGGGGTTCTTGATACGGCGTTTAGTGGCGATGGGAAAACTCAAATCGACTTTGGCAATTGCTGCCAGAGTGCCACCAAGGTGCTGCTGCAAAGCGACGGCAAAATCATCACCGTCGGCGGTTCGAACGGCGAGTCAGGCGATGACGACTTTTTGCTGGCGCGGTTGAGTCCGCGCGGCGCACTCGACAACACCTTCGGTGTCGGCGGCAAGGTGCGCACCTCATTTGGCGATCTGAATGGCGGGGCCAACGGCGCTGCTCTTCAGCCGGATGGAAAGATTGTGGCGGTCGGATTTCAAGCCACCTTCAGTAATCAATTCAGCAACTTTGCCTTGGCACGCTACCTCTCCCGATAAATCACGCCGTCCTCGGCATCACTCTCCGACTGGAATACGTCCGTTCCAAACGTAGCCAGCGCCTCGGGGCCTGGGATCGATTGTGATGCTGTTCGGCTGCGATCGCTGCCCCCCGGAGTAAACAAACTGATGGCAAATCAAACGGGTTCGGGCTAATTCGATTTCGCACGCACAAGAGCGAAGGCTTGCGACCAAATTCATGTCGGTCGAGCTGTTGCAGCCGCGTTGCAATCTCGACACGCGCGTGTTGCATAGTGCCCTCGCAAGGCCCGCGGATAGGTCTTTAGGCTCCGGGGTTGTCTACTGTTAAACAAGGAAGTATCAGAGATCGGCCAATCCGGCTTTAAGGGAAGCAGCCTATTTTTGTGTCCCCGTCCGCACCACCTCCGCATTCGTTTGCGCTCAGGGACCTGCTGGTTGTTTTAACCCGCGACGATAGCTCTCACGGTTCAAGATAAAACGTATGGCCTGGTAGGTTTAAATCTGAACTCGAGATCGCCCTGGGTCTTTTGTTATTAGCTTGACTTGGCCTGCAATTTTTCGGGAGATTGCTTTTGCTGGCACCCACTTCGTGATGGACACCCTGGTCAAGGACATAGAGGAGCATTTAAAATCCGCTCAGCCCTTGCGATCGGGAGTGCCTGAACCAGCGTTCGCGGCGAGTGTCCAGGAGCCGCAGGCGACGCGGGTCGTGCGACAGTAGTCTTCCGGCTGATCTCGCCGCAGTCGGTCGCCTTCCCATGATCAGCGAGTGTAGCTCACGAGAAGTTAATGGCCTTCCAGCTGCCTCGAGATCGGTGATTTCGCGTTTCCATGTCCCACAAAGTGAGAGCCCACAGCCCGCGGCGCCCGATCGGCCGGAAGCGCTCGTCGCTTGACATGGACTGACTTATGTGAGCCGTGGTTCGCTTCCTGGCTCTGGCCTCGGATACAGAATGTAACTCGCTTAGGATATCACGGAGATGCATTGCCCGCTTGTTCTTTCGCAGAATCTGCTCCAGTTGATCCGTTACTCGCGTCGCTGGTGGCGTTCTGTTCCGATAGCAACGGCTCCTGCTGTCAAACTCGAGACCTGGGATGGCGCCGGCGAGCACGGGTAACTCTTGAATTCGCGGGCCAAGATCGTTTCTCAGGTTTAGAGCTTCGGCAGCTCGCTTCTCGGATATTCCAGAGGGGCCAGCGCGCCAGGATAATCCGTCCAAACGCGTTACTGCGCGGGCGAAAGCAGATCGACTTCTTCCAACCGGAAGAATGACGGGCCGATAACGGTTGCTATTACTGAAAATTATCTCATATCGAAAAACCGCGAAGAGCAGCGTCCTTAGTTGTGGCTCCTCGGCCTGCGAAATCATCAGCGTTTCGGACAATAGTTCGAACCAGTCGCCGTGAAGCATGGCCCCGCCTCGGGTGCTGTCCAGTCGGTCTTTCAGCCGCTGCAAGGGAGCGGTAAAACTCTTCTGAAACCGGAAGAAACAATCGGTGTAGTCGCTGGCGAAGATGGACTCCCGCAAAGCAGAAATCATCTGGTGTTTCATCAGAGTGATGTATTGCCTAGTCACTCCCCATTGACGAGCGACTTCGGTCGAAGTGGTTGCTCGTTTCTGTCGCAAAACAGAGTTCCTGAAGATCCTTAGGCGCGCCGAATCGAATGATGATTCGATCGCCGTGAGCAGAGCTGGTTGCAGTGATCTCGCAAAATGATTTAGCCCGATGTCGGCGCCGGCCGCCGGGATGATCGAAAAACCTCGACGCCGCGCATACTCAATCCAATCCACGCCATTTCGGCCGGTCGACTCGCCTAGCGTAACAATGGCGGCTGCGATGTCACACTCGGTAGCTTTGCCGATCGCGCGGATCTTCGGCAATCCATGTCGCGACTTGTCCAACAGGCTTCCGAGCGTCCTAATGCCCGCGTTTTCTAAGGCATTCACGCCGCGTGAAGTGAGGTGTAGATTTCGAATCGAGGCGGAACTGGCGCTGCTCGGAAGCTTCCTCATCTGTGTCAGGGCGCGTTGCAGTGTGCCGACAGCGATCGTGCTCAACGGTTTCATCGCGTTCTCAACAAACGTGTGTTCGATTCGCACATGTTTAGCGCAAAAACGGTGTCTGACGAGCAAAACGCTATGGATCTGAAAACCTCGATTGTTCACCAAAGGGGCGGGATTGTGCCGTAGCGAGGAGGGGCCACGCAGCATCACGAGAGTGGATGAAAGACGTCTCCATCGAAACGTGGGTCGGGCCGGTTCCCGCTTTTCCGTTCTTCCCCAGGAGCAAATAACCGATAACCATTAACCGTGCCCGCGAACACTCATCGCATTCTCGGGATTAATTTTTTCGGTGGCTCGTCTCCCGAAGCGGTCGAGGAGATCACCCGCGCCGGCGGTTTGCTCGTCGCGCCGGCCGCTCCATCCATGATTAATCTCTGTGTGGACCCGGATTATCGGCGCGCCATTCTCGGGGCAGATCTTGCCATCGCCGACAGCGGATTCATGGTGCTGCTCTGGAGGTTCTTCGTCGGCGAGCGCGTGCCGCGGATCTCCGGGCTCGAGCACATGAAACGGCTACTGGAGCATCCCTCGGTGCGC
>JAICXG010000004.1 GCA_025980625.1 Chthoniobacterales bacterium | reverse complement strand
TGCCGTCGTTATCATAATCGACAAAGAAGGAACACTCGCTGTATTCACGATCGGTCGGCAACCCGGCTCCTTCGCTCACATACTCCCACGTGCCATCGCCGTGACCCTTAAAGAGCAGATTGCGGGTCGGCGCATTCTGCCCGCCTTGATAGGGCGGCTCGCTGATGAAGATGTCGAGATTGCCATCGCCATCGTAATCGGCGATCGAGATACCCTGCCACGCGCCGGTGTCCGGCGTCTGTTCGACCACTCCGGAAGTGGCGCTTACGTCCGTGAATGTCCCATCGCCATTATTGAGATAGATGTAGGGATAGGTGCCCCCTTCGGTCACGCCGCTCGGGGCCTCGTGATTCGAAACAAGCAGATCAAGCTGCCCGTCGTTATTAAAGTCGCCCCAGAGCGGATTGCCCCAGGAGCGTGTCGCTTCGCGATGCAGCCCGGCTTCGACCGAAACATCGGTGAACTGCTGGGCATAGGCTCCGCCGGCGAGGAGCACGGCCAAGGCGCTCGTGAAGGATAGACAGAGTCGGTTCATAGGCTGTTGCTCGGATCTGGGCGGAGCTGCGTAGAATGACGTAGTTTTGACTATCTTTGAAGAAATTGTCAACCATTTTCGACCGCTTCCACGACTGATAATCAGCCGGTAATCTGGTTGACATTCAGCTACCTGCTCGTCGGCTGCTGGCATGCAAACCGCTGTAAATCGACGCATGGTTTCCGTGTCGATTTCGCCCCGCTACCTCTTCATCGGCGCAGGCCGACTTTTGCCCGCGTTGGTCTGCGGCACAATTTGCCTGTGTGGCCCAGCGATCATGGCGGCTGTGCCCAAAGGCGTGTTTTCCCTTTCCACCGCCGGCAAACCTTGCGCGGAATCTGTTCTGCAAAATCTCAATGTCGACGGCATCAGCATTCGCCAGGATTGGGCTGACATCGAACCGAGCGAAGGCGTCTTTGATTGGAGTTTTCTCGATTCTGAAGTGGCCCGCGCGGCCGCCGCGGGTAAAAAGGTGCTTTTGCGCATCAAGACGCAGTCCGGCAAACCGGCTTGGGTCACTGATGCGGTCAGCGCCGCCGGCGGCACCTTCTACACGTTCGAGGAGGACGGTGTGCAGGTTACTATTCCGGTATTTTGGGATCCGACTTTCCTGGCGAAAAAGGAAGCGCTAATCGCCGCTGCGGGCGCGCATTTCACAGGCAACACGGCAATCACGATTGTCGCCGCCAGTTTCGCGAACGCGAACAGTGAAGATTGGAGCGTTCCGCACACGCCCGACGAGGTCGCAGCGTGGCTCGCGGTCGGCTACACGACCGATAAGCTGCTCGCCGCCGGGAAGGAAATCATCGATGCCACGATGGCGGCATTTCCCAATCAGTTGGTGACGCTGGCAGTGGCGGCCGACGGCACGCTCGACGCGGACCCTAACTACGCGGCACGTAACGCTATTCTCACCGCACGCACCACCTGGCCAGGTCGCTTGATCGTGCAGAAGAACTCACTCGGAACTTTTAATCCGCCGGCTCCGGGCACCGGCACGACTTTTGAAATCCTCTGGGACAGTCGCCCCGACGTTGCAGGTCAGATGCTTTGGAATTGCTTCAGCGACCCGACCTATCGCATGAACCAAGGCGTCCCTGATGATCCCGCTGCGATTTTGCATGAAAGCGTGAATGCCGGCTACAGCTACGGGATGGATTATCTCGAAATTTATCAGACCGATGTAGTCAATCTCCCGGCGGAAATCGCCTACGCTCACAACCTTTTGCTCGGCTTGATTGATCCCTCGGGAGTGTCGCCACCCTTGAACGTGCCCGCGGCTCCGACCGGCTTGATGATTGTGCCTTGACGAGTTCGGATTCGTTAGGCGCGGGTTGGCGCGAACTGATTTGCGAAGCTCAACACCCGCGTGGCAGGATGAGCACGATGAGAAAGAAAGCCGGCCGCGCCACCAGCCGCATCTATGCCGTCGTCGGGTCCGATGAGAGCGCGGTGAAAAGTGCGGCGGCGGAGTTGGCCGTTCACCTGGCGCCGCCGGATGCAGGTGATTTTGGAGTCGAGATTATTGACGGCTGCGCCGATCACGCCGAGCAGGCGGCGGCTCGCATTCGCTCGACGATTGAAGCCCTTCAGACCCTGCCTTTTTTCGGCGGTGGCAAACTCGTCTGGCTCAAGAACGCGAATTTCCTCGGCGACACCAGGCTGGGCACCTCGGCAGCGGTGCAGGACGCGCTCGAGGAGCTGAGCGCCGCACTCGAAGGCGACCTCGGCGGAGGTGAAGTGAAATTTCTCCTCAGCGCACCGGAAGTCGATAAGCGCCGCTCCTTCTACAAAACGCTCGCGAAAATCGCTGAGCTGCAAGTTTTGGACAAACTCGACGCCAGCCGGAGCGGATGGGAGGAGGCAGCCGCCGATCTTGTTCATTCGTTAGGCAAAAAGCGCCGGCTGCGATTCGATGAGGAAGCGCTCGATCTATTTGTGCTCCTCACCGGCGGAGACAGCCGCACGATCAACAACGAACTCGAAAAACTCGATCTCTTCCTCGGCGAGAAGGAGCGGCAAGTGACGCTCACGACCGTCCGCGAGCTGGTTCCGATCTCGCGCGCCGGGGTGATTTTCGAACTCGGCAACGCCCTCGCCGCACGCGATCTGGAGCGCGCTCTGGGGCTCGTCAGACGCTTGCTCGACCAGGGTGAATCGGCCATCGGGATTCTCCTCGTCGCAATCATCCCGACGGTGCGGAATCTTCTCCTCGTCAAAGATCTGATGCAACGCCATCGGCTTCCGCGGCCGAGCGCGCCGCATCATTTCATCTCAAGCTTGAACCGCCTGCCGTCGGCTGCGACCGCCCATCTCCCGCGGAAGAAGGACGGCTCGATCAACGCTTACACGTTAGGCATCGCGGCCCTGCAGGCGCATCGCTTCGAGACCGCGCAACTCATCGCCGGTCTTGAAGCCTGCCTTACCGCCAATCTGCAAATCGTCACCACCCAGCTCGACCACCAGTTGGTCCTGAATCAGGTCGTCGTGAAGCTCCTCGCGGCTTGAGCAGAACGCGGTCGCTTTCCCCGGGTTCGTTAGGCGATCCGCCGCTCCTAAAGTTCGTTCGTCTGTTTACGCGCCATCGGGCCGATCCACGGAATGTCCCAGCGGACGCCGCTGAAAGCTTTCACGATCGCGACGATGAGGACGATGAGGAAGGCGATGCTGGCAAATGCCCAGACGACCCAAAGGAGAAATGCGAACACCCAGCCGAGCGCGGGAATCGGGGTCAGAATTCTCGAACAAATCGTCCAGATAATTTCGAACAGGATCCAAGCGACGCCGAGGATGATCGACTGCATCGCGTAGAACCGGACGAAATTGTCGCGCTGCTCGAGAATGTAAAAAATTATCCCGCCAATGAGCGGGAAACAGGCAAGCGCTGCGGCGACATTGGACGGCAGCCCGGTTGAGGTCGGGCGCGCCGAGCCATCGGCCGGAGGCGGCGGTGGTGGCGGCGGTTGAACAGGATCGATCGGGTCGACAGGATGAGCCATGCCGATATCTACACGCTAAGCGGCGGTCCGGGCAAGCTTTGCCGGCGCGCGAATTCGATTACCCCAATGGCGAACGGAATGCTACGGTGCGCGCGTTCACCAACCCGGCCGTGGAAAAAGATCTGCACGCCTTCACGCTCATTGAATTGTTCGTCGTCATCGGAGTGATTGCGATTTTGCTCAGCCTCGCTTTTCCGGTTTTCAATACTGTCCAGGAGAAAGCCCGCGTCGCACAGGACCTGAACAATCTTCGGCAGCTCGGCATCGCCACACAGACTTACTTGAATGATAACGACGAAACTTTGTTTTCGTCGGATGCGACCGTCGTCTGGATGAAAAGCCTGCATCCGAAATATCTTCCGAACTGGAAAATTTTTCAGTCGCCGTTCGACAAGCGCGCTTCCTCGGAGGACGACGCGATCGCCCCGGTGAGCTATGGATTTAATGGCAACAGCGTTCTGGGTCTCTCGAGTGATACGATCGCCCGTCCCTCCGCTTTCATTCTCATTGCTCCGACCCAAACCACGGCCAGCACGGTTAGCTTCTCCGGCAATCCCAGCAACAGCGTGACCGTCTACAAGGCCAGCAGTGTGCCGGGAGGAACTGCGATCGGGGGGACACATAATCATCGCACGCGCATCAATGCGCTCTTTGCCGATTTGCATGTCGACAGCCTGACGTGGAGCGATTTTCTGCTCGACCAGGACGTCTCGAATTCGCAGGCGGACGCGAATTTCCGCTGGGATTATGCTGGCCACCCGTGACAGCGATTAAGCTTCAGGCTGGCCAGCATCCCTATGAGGTGCTGATTGGTCCTGCGCTGCTCGAGCAGGTCGGCGCACTCGTTAGGGCGCGGTTCGCGGGGAAGAAATGCGCGGTAATTGCAGATGCGGCGGTGGTGCCGCTTTTTGCCGAGCCGGTTTGCCGCAGTTTGCGGGCCGAGGGTTTTACTCCAGAACTGTTCCCGGTAACGGGCGGCGAGACGGCGAAATCGATGAGGCAAGCGACCGCGCTTTGTGAAGAGATGAGCGCGACCGGGCTCGATCGCACCTCCTTTGTCGTGTCGTTAGGCGGCGGTGTCATCGGCGATCTTGCCGGGTTTGTCGCGGCGATCTTTTTGCGCGGGATCCCATACGTCTCGATTCCAACCACGCTGCTCGCCCAGGTTGATAGCTGTATCGGCGGCAAGACTGGCGTGAACTCAGCCGCGGGAAAAAATCTCATCGGCGCGTTTCATCATCCGGCGCTCGTCGTCGCGGATACGGCGACGCTGCGGACGTTGCCGGAGCGGATTTGGCGCGAAGGTTTCGCCGAGGCAATCAAGCACGGCATCATTCGGGACCCGCAGCTTTTCGAGATGGTAGCGCAACCTTGCAGCTTCCAGCCTAACGACGAGGCAAACTGGAAGGTTGCGCTTCCTCGGTTCATCGAGCGCAACCTCAGGATCAAAGCCGAGATCGTCGCGGCCGATGAACGCGAACATGCCGACGTTCGTTCGCTTTTGAATTTCGGTCACACGATCGGCCACGCCATCGAGTACGCCGCCGGCTATGGAAGTATCCTGCACGGCGAAGCGATCAGTCTCGGGATGGTGGCGGCGGCTCACGTCTCGGTGCGGCGCGCGGGATTGTCGTTAGGCGAAGCGGAGAAAATTGCCGCCGCCCTGCGCGTGCATCAGCTTCCGACGACATTGCCGGCGGATTTTCCGCGCGCGAAAATCTTCCAAGCTCTGCAGCGCGATAAGAAATTCGAGCAGGGCCGGATTCGGTTTGTTGTCGCGCACGAGATCGGCCGAGCCAGCATCTCAGGCGAAGTCAGGATGGAGGACTTGCGCGCGGCGGTGGATGCGTTGTGAGTGCGCGACTCGTTGTTTATCGCAAAGGGCGCGTGTCTTTGAAATAGGCCATCAGGCCTTCGACTACACCGTCGACATACTCGCGAAAAATGCTCGGCCGTTTCTTCCCCGCGATTAGCTTCAGCCCTTCGTAATCGCCCGCCTTTACCCGCTCGAAAACCTCCTCGCTGTTCATCACGTACGGCTCGAGGTAAACGGTCGGGCAACGATAGAGTCGCGTCGCCATCAGGTTGCGCGCGTAAACATAACCGGTCGCGCCGATCGAAGTGACATTCTCGGTCTTGTAACGGTAAGGCGGCAGGCCGGTTGCTTTCGCCATCGTCGTGGCCATCGCCTCGGCCATCGCCAGTTCTTCGGGAAAGGAGCGGCTCAGGAGTTTGTGCAACATCTCGCAGCGCTCGTCATCAAGTTCGATCTCGTTAGGCAAATAGGAGCCGTTGACGAGAAGATGGAGGTGGTTCTTTTCCGAGAGCGTCGGATCATTAGGGTCGCCCCACGGCTCGGCGTTAAAATGCAGGCAAAGGACAAGGTCCGGCTGCAATTGGTAATTGACCAGGCTGGCGCGCCGCCGGATTTCGCTGTTCCGATAAAAGAGCAGTTCGCGCTGCCAGGCGATCGTCTTCTCTTTTTCCGGATCGGCCGGGCCGTCGAAATTTTCCCGCGGGTCGGCAATTCCGGCCTCCTGCAACAAGCGCCGGGCGATCTCTTCAAAATCCGACGGGCGATACGGTGTCGTCGGTTCCGAGTTGTTCCGCACCAGACTGACTTTCGCGCCTAACGACTCCAGCCGCGGCTTGAGCATTTGCGCGACGCGCAGAGTCAGGTCGCCTTCTCGCACCGGGGCGGCCTCGCCGATCTTGAACCAGCGTTCCTCCATTTTCGCCCACTCGCCGCCGAGATGCCCGGGGTCGAGCGCGATGTGAAAGCCGGCGAGCGGCTTGTCCCCCGTGGCGCGCGGAAGCTTGTCGGGCGCGCTCCCCCAATGGACGAGTGGCAGCCGGTCGCTCGGACTTTTGGCAAATTGGAGAACGAAATAATCCTCCGTCCCATCTTTTGTGAGAATGCGCGCCTCCTCCGCCTCGACTTTGATCAGGTCACCGCTGTAACCATGCGTGGCGTAAACAAAATCGAGCAGATGCACGAACTCGTCGTGCGTGATGGTCGATTGATACTGGTCCAGCTCGCTCCAATCGGGGGCGCGACCGAGCGTGCTCAGGTGCGTCGCCGCTTCGTTAGGCAACTCTGTTTCGAGCGCGCGAGCGGCCGGCAAACCAGAAACCAGCACAAGCGCGAGCCCACGCAGGACGAGAGAGCGAAACATCAATTTGGGATTGGCGAATTTAATACGATGATCGGCGGATGCTCAGACTTCTTTTCCTCGGCGACGTCGTCGGCGAACCGGGACGCAGCGCCCTGATCGCGCGGCTGCCGGAATGGAAGCGCGACTGGGCGCTCGATTTCGTCGTTGTAAATGGCGAGAATGCGGCCGCCGGCCGTGGGATTACACCCAAGCTCGCGATTGACCTGCTGCGTGCCGGTGCGTCGGTCATTACGACGGGTGATCATGTCTGGGATCGGAAGGAAATTTTGCCTTTTTTCGAGATCGAGCCGCGCCTTTTGCGGCCGCTTAATTACCCACCCGGCGCGCCAGGCGCGGGCACGATCGTGCTCGAGACGGCAAAGGGCAAAATCGGGGTGATCAATGTGCAGGCGCGCACTTTCATGCAGCCGATTCTGGACAATCCCTTCCCGATGCTGGATGCGGCCGTTGCCGAGATGCGCCAGCAAACGCCAGTTATCGTGGTCGACGCGCACGGGGAAACGACAAGCGAAAAAATCGCGCTCGGGCGCTATCTCGACGGGCGGGTCTCGGCCGTGCTCGGCACCCACACGCACGTCCAGACGGCCGACGAGCAGATTTTTCCGGGCGGCACCGCCTTCATCTGCGATGCCGGGATGTGCGGCCCGGTGCATTCGATCCTCGGGCGCACGATTGATTCGATCGTCGGCCGTTTTCTCTCGAATCTCCCTGCAAGTTTGCCGATCGCGGCGGGGGAGGTGCGCCTTTGCGGCGTGCTCCTCGAGATCGACGAGGCGACCGGCACCGCTCTGCGCATCCAGCGCGTGAACGAGCCCGGCCCGCTGCCGGCTGCGGAAACCGCGCGCTCGTAAATTGCCGGGGCACGGCAGCTTCCACTTGCAGGCGGAATTTCTTGCGACCAAAGTGCCCGCTCGCTCGTATTTACTAGGCAAGCATTCGTTTATGAAAATTTCCAAACCTCAATTTGCGGCGTTCGCCGCGGCGGCATCGGTTCTCCTGGCGGTCGGACTCCCCACCGTCGCCCATGCGGATCAAGCAGAAGCTTACAAATATGCGGTTGAAGGAAGAAAAGCCGCCAAGAACAAGCAATGGGACAAGGCAGTTGAGCTGTTCAAGAAGGCGGTCGACGCAGATCCGAAACAAGCGAACAACCATATCAACCTTGGCCTTGCCTACAAAGGCGCGGGCAAACTGGACGATGCGGCCAACTCTTTCAGCAAGGCGATCGAGGTCGAACCGAACAACCTTGCCGGTTACATGAACCGCGGGATCGTCTATATCTCGCAGCAGAAATACGACAAGGCGATTGAGGATTTAAACCACGCCATCAAAGAAGATAAGGAGACGAACGTGCCGGCGCATCGCTTTCGCGCCTTTGCCTACCTGCAAACCAAGCAATGGCAGCAGGCGATTGACGATTACGACGTGGTTCTCAAGCAAAAGGAAAACGATGACCCGATCCTCGACCGGCGCGCCTTTGCCTACTGGAACATGAAGCAATACGATAAAGCGATTGCCGATTATACTAAGATCATCAAAGACAACCCCAAAGACAAGGACGCCTATCTCCATCGCAGCTATGTCTATGAGCTGGCGCGTGACTACCCGCAGGGACTGGCTGACGTAAACAACGTGCTCGGCATGGATCCGAACAACGACGAAGCTAAGAACCGCAAAGCTCGCCTCGAGTACGAAATTAACAAGGCAAACGCAACGCCCACTCCTACTCCCAGGCAATACCGCCGCACCATGCCGCCGGAGAAAACCCCAACGTCCCAGCCAAAGAAGCCTTAACCGCCTGGGGGCTGGAGCGCCTTCTCCACGGCTGAAGGATCATCAAGCATGATCCACTCAATCACCGAGAGCGGCAGACTCCCGTGACTAATCAGTTCGTCGTGAAACTCACCGAGGCGGAAGTTACTTCCCATCTTGTCGCGATACCGGCCTAACAACTGCATGATCTGCCATTTCCCGATGATGTAGCTGATCTTTTGCGTTGGATTGGATGCCGCGCCGGCCGCTTCGCCTTCCGCCGCCTCGCGATCCAGTCCGCCGGCTTCCATGAAATATTTGACCGCCTGCTCAAAGCTCCATTTGCCGGTGTGCAGATTGACATCAACGCCGATCCGGGCGGAGCGATAACGCGCCAGCCGCAGGATTTGGCCGGCCGATGCCGAGTCCACCGGATATAAGCCTTCGCGGAGGAGCATTTCCTCGCCGTAGAGAGCCCAGCCTTCGGTAAAAACTGTGTCCTCATGCTGCCGGCGAATTTCATCGGGCAAATGGTTCGCGATTGAGAGCTGCAGGAAGTGTCCCGGAATACCTTCATGCCCAAGGATCGGCCGCGGGTCCTCGATCGCGGCGCGAATGTAAAAATTCTTCGACTCCGGATTGTAAGTCGGGATGAAGTAAAACCCGGTCGGATCCTTATCGTAGACACCTGGCGGATTCATGAACCCGCCGGGACTCGTGGGCTTGAACGCCTCGGGTAACTGACGGATTTCAAATTTCCCAAGATAAGATGGGAGTGTGACCAGTCGGTGCTCCTTAAGAAACTGAATCATCTCAGCCTCGCGATTTTCGTAAGCTTTGAGAAATGCCGCCTGATCGGATGGGATATTGTGGCTTCGCTGTGGATTGGGATCAGCCAGGGAAGGATCGGGCAGCCATGCCTCATAAGCGCGATACTGCGCCAATTCCACCCGCCCGACCATCTCAACCTCGTTCCCATCAAGCGGCAAGAGCAGGACGTTGTGCAGATACCAGTTGTAGTTCTTCTCTCCCATCGGAGCGAAGGCCACCATCTGCGGCAGACGCTGTTCCAGATAATCGGCGAAAGCGTGAATCGCCTGCAAGGCGGCATCGCGCGCCCGCGTCAGGTCCTTATGCTCGTTAGGCGAAAGCTCTTTCGCCAGAGTCATTAGGCTATCGTTGAAGAGCGGATCAATCGCCCGGGCGGAGGCAATCGCGAGCTGCGCGAAAAGTCGTACCGGTTGAGTGAGGTTACCCTTTCCCTGCTCGAGCATGGCGGGCATCGCGCGCAAACGTGCGGTTGCCGAGCGGGCACGATTTTGCGGCGTGTCATACTCCTTTTTCAGGAGCGAAAAAATAGCGTTGCTGCATTCGCCGACATAAGTCTGCGGATCGCGCGCAGTCGAATGCCAGACGCGATCGTCGAAGGCATAGCTCTCGAGCTCCGAACGGAAAAGAATCCAATCAATCCGCTCATCTTTCGGCCAGGTCGCGGTTTGCATCGCGTTCACTTTCGCCAGCAGATCGCGAATGTGCTCCGCCCGTTCCGCGATTTTCGCCCGGCTGTAATCAGTCAGCCGATCATCCCAGGTATGAAGGGCGGCGTCACTGCTCCGCACTGGGAACTGCTCGTTGCGCCAGGCGTAGAACTCGTCGGCCAGCTTATGCAGCATCATCGGTTCGGCGGGTTTCACAGTTTTAAGGACCGGCGTGGCTCTCGTGATTAATGCCTTTTTCGATAAGTCTGGCGTTCCTTGTGGAGCCGCCTGCGCAAACGCATTTGCGCCGAGCATTACCAGGAGTCCCGCCTTGCAAGTCAGTCTCATGGTCGTTTCAAGGATTCTCGCGCACGAGTTGCTCGGCAGTCGTGAACTTCGGCTCGATATCGATTGGCAAACCGCGCAACTTGTTGAGCGCGCGCTCGACTTCGGGTCTGATCGAATTTCCAAGGTGCGGCAGCATCGCCTTCGCCGTGTCGTAATTGCCTTCCGCTTGCACAGTCATGATATCGTGAGTGAGTCCTTTCACCGCTTCTTTAATTTTATCAAGGTTGACCGAGAAGGTGCCGTCATTCTGCGCCACAAAGCCGCCGTGATCGAGCAGATAGTTGACCTGAACGACCATGCCGCGGCCATGCGCTTCGCTCGTTCCGAAACGAATCGTGCGAAAGCTCGACGCGAGATAAGTCGTGTAGAGTGGACGCTCGAGCGACTTCGGCAGGACTCCCTTGTCAATCATGTACTGAATCGCGAACAGGCTGGAGATATCCGCCTTTGCTTCCTCCAGCGCGCTGTAGGTCTCTTTTAACTCCTGGCGCACCGTTGACTGCCGCCCGTTGACTGTGACATCGTGAGGTCCGAGCCCGTGCATCAGCTCGTGCACGACAATTTGCGTAAAGAAGGGATCGAAGGAGACCTCCTTTTGATCGACCGGCGAAAGCACGATCTTTGAGATAGGGATCAGGGTCTTGGCGAACTTTGCGTCCTGCACGTTCTTGAGCATGACCCGTTTCGAGCCCTTCTCACGGGTTACCCTTTCGTCGTTAGGTAAATTAAAAGCTGCGGTCTGGACGCCATGATTGGCGTCACCCGCACAGTAGAGTTCGTTCACTACCACCATCGGCGCGAGCGCGCCCAGCTTCGGGTTGCGATACTTCGGGTCGATTGGGAGGTGGTTCTCGATGTCCTGTAACTGACCGGAGTATTTGTCGAGCTTGGCGCTTTCTTCCTCGTCGAGCACAGTGATGAAAGACTCAAAAGCCGCCTTGTAATTGAACCACTCGTCCTCATAGACTTCGTAAGGCCCGATGGTCGGCTCGATCGCGCCCTTCAATTCCATCCAGGCGATGTCACTCTCATAGTAGTCATTGCTTGAAAAAGCGTCGGCGCGGGCCGTGAGGAAACGTTCGAGAGTTGGCTCGCTTGCCAGCTTGGCCGCTTCGCGCAGGAACTCGGCGGCAATGCTTAACTCACCTTGGTATTCGATGTTATAGGGGATAAGAGTAAGCGATTTGTCCTGCTTCCGCCGTACCACCGTGAAAAAATCTTTCGCGCGCTCCTGTTCGTCGGCGGGCAACGATTTAATCCAGTTCTCGATCTCAGCCTTGGTCGCGTCGAGTGGGTAAAAGCCGGCGCCGGGCGGCTTCTGCGGCGCGCCGATGACAAAGGGGGCGTTATGATACTGGCGCGACCATGGTCCTTTGTTGAGGCGGAAATAATGGAGACGCGCCTGGCCCTCGGGACTTTGGTCGGCAGTCAGATCGAGGAGCATGGCAGGATTTCCCGCCCAATCCTGGCGCAAGAAAATGCCGTCAATGATTTGCGAAGCTTCAACCAGCCGGGCCAGGACCTTTCGGTCGTTAGGCGAGAGCTTCGACAGGTCGACCTTAATCTCGGTCGGGGCGAAGTTGGCCATCATCTGCTTGAGTTTCGCGATGTCCGGTTGGTGGATTTCTCGAGCCGGTGTCATGACCGCGGAAGCGGTGAGAAGAGCGAGCGTAAATGCAATCGGCGTGATTTTCATCGCCGTGTTTTATCCACGCAAAAGCAGGCGCGCGCGAGAGAAAATCCGCGGCTCCAACTTCTTCGCGCCGGACTAGATCACGCCGGAGCTCGGCTTTGCTTTCGCGCGATCGATCAGTCGCACGGGCGAAATCTTCACCACGTTGTCGGGATCGTAATCGATCAGCTTGAGCCAGTCTTCGGTGATATCGGTCGCCGGCAGAATCTCGTTCTCGAGGTACTCGGCGTTGAATGCGACCTGAAGATCGGCCTCGCTGATTCCTTCCTCATTTCCGCTCGCAATCGAACGCTTGATTGCCATCGCTTTGGCACGTTCCACCACCGAGGCGATGATCGCCCCGCTGATCACGTCACTGCGATAAAGCGCTTCCTTGCGCCCGCTTCGCAGCGTGACTTCGAGCAGACGATTCTCCTCGCGCTTCGCGAATTGAGTCTCGAGCGATCGATCGATCAGTGCCTCGATCGCGGCTGCCTTTGACTCGGCCCCTTCAATAATCCCGCTGTCGTAGGGCAGATTGTCTGTCAGATAAATGCGATAAATCTCGCGCGCGCCGGTTTTGTTAGGCCGGTTCACCTTGATTTTGCGATCAATCCGGCCCGGGCGCAGGATGGCGGGATCGATCAGGTCGGCCCGGTTTGAAGCGAGGATGATTACGACTTCGTTGAGCGAATCGATCCCATCCATTTCGGTGCAAAACATCGGCACCAGCGTGGAGAGAATGCTCGAGTAACGCGAAGCGCGCCGCGTTCCGAGAATGCTTTCGGCTTCGTCGATGAAGAGGAAGGGCATGTAACCCTCGCGCCGTTTCTCGCGCGCGGTGGCGAAGATTTCCCGCACCATCCGCTCCGATTCGCCGACCCACATATTGAGGATCTCGGGGCCTTTGATGTGCATGAAATATTCGCGCATGTCGGCGCCTGATTTGTTCCGCAATTGCTTCGTCAGGTTGAAGGCGGTGGCTTTGCCGATCAGTGTCTTGCCGCAGCCCGGCGGGCCGTAGAGAAGAAAGCCTTTCGGCGTCGCGTGCTGGAATTTTTGGAAAAGTTCCTCGTGTAAAAGCGGGAGCTCGATCGCGTCCCGGATCGCCTGGAGCGCTTCCTCCTGGCCACCCACTTTTTCCCACGGAAGATCGGGCACGATATCGAGATAATGATCGCGCGACTGCGGGGTCGCGAGCAGCTCGAGCGCGACGCGATAATTTGCATCCACCCGCACGTCGTCGCCCGCCTTTAACGGCGTCTTCGTCAGTTGCGCGGAACGTTGCAGGACTAACGACTGCGTCCCGTGCTCGGCCCCGACGCGCAGCCGATCGTCGCTCAGGACTTCCGCAATTTTCGTCACTGGTCCGGCCGTTTCGAAGCCGAGATCGCCCACGATGACATAAGCTTCATTCACGAGGACGCGGGTGCCTTTTTGCAATCTCGCCAGGCTGATGCGGGGATCGACATTGCAGTAATAATCAGCGCCGCCGACCACGATCTGCGCCGTGTCGCGCTCCGGGCTGCCGAGAAAAGTTCCGATCCGATTGGCCGGCGAGGTGACCTTCTTGATCACCTGCTCGAGCTTCTCAATCATCTCGCGCGCGTCGCCGACCATCTCTTCCTGGGCCGCGATCTCGGCGCGCAGCGCCATCAATCGGTCGCGAGCAAAATTATCCGGCGGCAGGAGCGCGACCGCGCGATCGAAAGCCTCGAGCAGGCTGATCTGTCCCTCGTCGTTAGGCGCGCCGTAGCGTCCGGGGTTCTGGTTCCATTCGTCGCTCATTCCCGTGGTGTCCCTTGTTCTGTCCCTTCAGGAAATAATACGCATGCAGGATTCGGGCCGCAATCGGCGCCGCCTTTGCCAGCCGTTGTTCTCATCGTTTGTTGAGACCGCGATGCAGATTGCCGCATTCATTTTTTTCCTGTCGGAGTTGTTACGAAGCGGCGGGCTGCGTCTGCTCGCGGCTGAAAAATTGATTGCGACGGACGGGGGTGCGTCCTACGGTGGCTTCCCTTTTTCGAGGAGCCTTAGCTCAATTGGTTAGAGCGCTGCCCTGTCACGGCAGAGGTTGCGGGTTCGAGCCCCGTAGGCTCCGGGGTTTTTGTAATACGGAAAGTTTCTTCATCAGGCGAATCGTTAGGCGTTCGTTATCACTGTTGAAAATGGACAGCGTCGAAGCTATCGGATTCCTGTGAAGCGGCTGGCTCGTGGCTTGATATTAACGGCCGTTGCTATCGTCGGATTTACTGGCTGGCCTATGCTTGCGGGATTGGCACAGACAACCCCACCGCCGAGGGCTCCGCCATTATCGGCGTCGCCAACTCCCGCACCAGCCACTGCGCCTGCGGGCCAGTCAACCGAGCGAGTGGAGGAGATCTTCAAACTTCTTGAGACCGGCGATTACGCCGCCATCGGCGCGCTGGTGAAGACAAGTTTCACTCCCGACTTCATCGCAATTCGAGGCGAATACGATCTCATGAGTTATCTCGCAGACTATAAGCGGCGAGCGGGCGGGATTCGGCGGGGCAAGATTCTCGAGCAGGGAAACGATGCGATCGGTTTTTTCCAATCCAACCTGACCGAGCTCTGGGGCGCGGTGGAAATTTCCGTCGAACCAAATCCGCCCTACCGGATGAGCTCACTCCAAATCCAGCGAGCGAAATCGCCGAAGAGTGCCGCGTCTCTCACTTTCGCGAGCGAGAAAGCGCGCCTTGCCCACGTCTCGAACTACGCGGCGAAGCTGGCCAAAGCGGAACTGTTTTCTGGAGTCATCGGAATTGCGCGGAACGATCGCCCGATTTTTACCAAGGCTTACGGGACGGCGGACCGCAGCTTCGGAACCGCAAACACGGTTGATACCCGGTTTCAGGTTGGCGGGATCGACAAGAGCTTTACCGCCGTCGCAGTTGCTCAACTCGTCGAAGCGGGAAAGCTCTCTTACGATGATCCTTTAGGTAAGTTCATCGAGTATCCCGACCGGGTAAACGCCGGTAAGATCAAGATCAAGCACCTGCTCTCACATACCTCGGGCCTGGGTGATTACTATACAAGTAAGTACGGTGCGAATGTGCGGCGCCTTAAGGATGTACAGTCTTATCTCTCGATCCTCGACCGCACCCCGCCAGACTTCGAACCCGGAACCACCTTTCAGGATAGCAGCGTGGGCTATCTGCTCCTTGGCCGCATCATTGAGCTGGCCAGTGGCGAAGACTATTACGAGTACATTCAACACCACATATTCCAGCCGGCAGGAATGCAACATAGCTTTCAGGATTTCCTGCAACGCTCGAATCCCAAGTCTGCCATCCCTTACGAGGACTACTTTGATAAAGATCATTTCGTTACCAATATCTACGGCTATGTCTCGCCCCCGCCCGCCCGCGGAGCTCCCGACAACGCGACCGTTTCGACCGTTGAAGACCTGATCCGTTTTGTGGCCGCGCTCCGCAACGGCAAACTCGTCTCCCCGACAACTTATCAGCTTATGACCGCCCCGAAACCGGAACTCGGCGCCAAGGCGTATGGCTACGGATTCATGGTCAACAAATCACTCGACAATCGGGATATCATCGGTCACGACGGCGATGCCCTCGGACTCTGCGCCGAGTATGATTTAATCCGCGACGTCAAAGAGCCCTACACCGTGGTAGTCCTCTCGAATACGTCGACCACTGGTCACGCCATTGCCGAAACCATCATCTCACTCTACCAAAGCGTGCCGGCTCAGCAGTAACTGAAAATGAACAAAGAATCCAAAGAGATGAGGCCCGATATTTACAACGAGATAGCTGTATGTCTATCACGACATACAGTCAGCGGAAGGTCGGTGTGGACCTTTATCGCTATGTCATCCAATCCGCGGCAATGAACCAAACGTTTAAGACCTGATTTAGCTTTCGTTAGGCTTCTCGTGCCGATAGTGGATCACTTTGATCTTCTCGAGCGTGACCAGGCCGCCGCCGATCATCTTTTCCAGCTCGGGTAAAAACGCGTTCACCTTTTCCTCGCTATCAACGATTTCGATCACGAGCGGCAAATCCGTCGAGAGACGCAGGATTTTCGCGGTGTGAATACGACTGGCGGCGCCGAAACCCATCGGCCCGCGCAAAACCGTCGCACCGGCGAGATGCATCTCGCGCGCCTTGAGAACGATCGCTTCGTAGAGCGGCCGGTTTTCGCACCTGTCGCTTTCGCCGATAAAAATGCGCAGCAGCGTTGCATTCTCTGGAATTTGCATGGGTCTCCTTATGGTTTGTTGATCAAGGAAGCTGAGCCATACCCGAGCCAGACGGCGACGAGACAGAGGGCGAACGAGGCAATCGCGTTCGCCGCTGCGCGCCACCACTCGCCGTCCTGTGCGAGCGTCAGGGTTTGCAGACTGAACGATGAGAAAGTGGTGTAGCCGCCGCAGATCCCGATCATGAAAAATTCGCGGAACGACGGACTAACGAGAAAGCGTCCATCCGGTTGCGTGAGCGCCGCGACAAGCCCGATCGCGAACGAGCCGGTCACATTGACGGAGAGTGTGCCGAGCGGAAACGTCTGGCCATAGCGCTCCGCCACCAGACCTGAAATCCAGAAACGCCCGGCGCTGCCGATTGCACCACCGATGCTGACCCAAAGATAACTAAGCATAATAAAACCCTGCCTCGCATGATTGCGCTAACAGGAGTCATTAGCCCGGAAAAGGTCAGGCGGTTCTCCCCGCTTCAGGCGGAGAAGGCAAACTCCATTGCCGAGCGGAAGGTATGCGCGTGACCTGCGAGAACGCAAACGAAATATGGGTGCTGGAGGATTTCTCACCCAGTCCAATTAGATAGGTCGGAGACCGAATGCCGCCGAGGCACGCAAACTGCCTGACCTCGCCCGAGTCGCGGCCCCGTCTAATCGACGACTTCCAAGCCCATCTGCCGAGCCGTCCCAGCAATGATGCGGAACCCGGCTTCTGCATTCCGCGCGTTCAGGTCTTTGGATTTCGTTTTGACAATGTCCATGACCTGTTTGCGGGTCACTTTGCCGACCTTAGTCTTGTTAGGTTCTTTTGAGCCGGCCGCGATGTTAGCAGCTTTCTTTAACAAAACCGCCGCGGGCGGGCTCTTCGTGATGAAGGTGAAGCTCTTGTCTTTGTAGACCGTGATCACGACCGGGAGAATGTCTCCGGCCTGTTTCTGGGTGACGGCGTTAAATTCCTTGCAGAAAGCCATGATATTGACACCGCGCGGTCCCAGCGCGGTGCCGACCGGCGGCGCCGGATTCGCCTGACCGGCGGGAATCTGCAACTTGATTTGAGCTATTACTTCTTTTGCCATGATGAAGAGCTTAACACTTAAAGCTTAGGTCCTATCCGCGTTCCACCTGCCAGTACTCGAGTTCGACCGGGGTAGCACGACCAAAAATCGTAACCGAGACGCGCAACTTACCGCGCTCGGGATCGATCTCTTCGACAACGCCGCTCTGGTTTTGGAATGGCCCATCGGCCACCTTGACCGTTTCGCCGACTTCAAAGCTGACCTTCGGTTTCACCTTCTCTTCACGTTCACGCATCTGCGCGAGCATGTTGTCCACCTCCGATTGCCGCATCGGGATCGGCCGATCCTTCGTGCCGGCGAAGCCGATCACACCGGGCGTTTCACGAATGAAATACCAGGTGCGCCCAATGAGCTGACCTTCCTCATCGAGCAGGTGCATGTTTATAATGAGGTAGCCGGGGAAAAACTTCCTTGTCGTCTCGCTCTTTTTTCCTCGCTTGATCTCGGAGACGCGCTCGGTCGGGACAAGCACCTCGTAAATCACGTCGCTCATCTCCTCGGTCTTGACGCGCTTCTCGATGTTGTCGCGGACCTTGTTCTCCTGCCCGGAGAGGACGTGCACGACGTACCATTGATCTTTGGCAGCGATACTCTGGGCCATGACTTACAGGCGAGTGAGGAAGTGAATCACGTTGACGAGGATAAAATCGAAGAGCGCGACATAACCACCGAGCAGGAGCATGGCTATGATCACGACAAGGGTGGAGTCGGTCAGCTCCTTGTAGCGTTTCATCCCGTGCTCCTTCAAATCCCAGGGCCAGGAAGCTTTTTGGAGCTCGATCCGGACTTCGGTGAAGAATTTTTTAACTTTCGTAATCATCCGCCTAACGAGCAAAGGCCAAGCACGCCAGGAGGGACTCGAACCCCCAACCGACGGTTTTGGAGACCGCTACTCTACCAATTGAGCTACTGGCGTAATTTTCCGTCCTGCTCCCTCTCTTGATCTCCTAATCCTGCTCCCTCCCGCTCGGATCAGGAGCGGGCAGCAAGAGCAGGAAAAGGAACTTTAATCCAGAATATCGCTGACGCGACCGGCGCCGACGGTTTTACCGCCTTCGCGAATCGCGAAACGGATTGTCTTCTCCATCGCGATTGGCGTGCCGAGATCGACTTCGATCGCAACATTATCGCCCGGCATCACCATCTCGACGCCTTCGGGCAGCTTCACCGCCCCGGTCACGTCAGTCGTGCGGAAATAAAATTGCGGACGATAATTGGAGAAGAAGGGCGTGTGCCGGCCGCCTTCTTCCTTCGAGAGCACGTAGACTTCCGCCTTGAACTTCTTGTGCGGCGTAATTGTCCCCGGCTTGGCGATGACCTGGCCGCGCTCGATGTCTTCCTTCTTCACGCCGCGGAGCAGCACGCCCACGTTGTCACCGGCACGCGCTTCGTCGAGAAGCTTGCGGAACATTTCGATGTCGGTCGCGACTGTCTTGGCGGTGGGCTTAATGCCGACGACTTCCACTTCCTCCATCTTCTTCAGAATGCCGCGCTCGACACGACCGGTTGCGACGGTGCCACGGCCTTCAATGTTGAACACGTCTTCCACCGGCATGAGGAACGGCTGATCGATCGGCCGCTCCGGCACTGGGATATAATCATCGATCGCCTGAACGAGCGCGAGGATTTGCTTCTCCTGTTCGGCATCTCCATTGAGCGCCTTCAGCGCGCTGCCTTTCACGATCGGGATCTGGTCGCCCGGAAACTCATACTGCGTGAGCAAATCGCGAACTTCCATTTCCACGAGGTCGAGCAACTCGGGATCGTCCACCATGTCGACTTTGTTGAGGAAAACGACGATCGCCGGCACACCCACCTGGCGGGCGAGCAGGATGTGCTCGCGGGTTTGCGGCATCGGCCCGTCGGCCGCACTCACCACCAGGATGGCGCCGTCCATCTGGGCGGCGCCGGTGATCATGTTCTTGATGTAGTCGGCGTGGCCCGGGCAATCGACGTGCGCGTAATGGCGCTTCTCGCTCTGGTATTCGACGTGCGCGGTGTTGATCGTGATGCCGCGCTCTTTTTCCTCGGGGGCGTTATCGATCGAATCGTAGGCGCGCATCTCGGCCATGCCTTTTTTGGCGAGGACACTGGTGATCGCCGCCGTGAGAGTGGTCTTCCCGTGGTCAACGTGGCCGATCGTGCCGACATTGATGTGGGGTTTGTCGCGTTTAAATGCTTCTTTAGCCATAATAGGTTTTCGTTAGTCTTTAATCTTACTACCGGTCGCGGGCCCGCACGGGAGCCCATGACCGGGATTGAACCGGTGACCTCGTCCTTACCAAGGACGTGCTCTACCAACTGAGCTACATGGGCGGCTCACTATCGTTCGAGCTCGTCCCGCGGGCGCAGGAAGAACCGGTTGCTCGCCGGCGTGAGAAGCGAAAGTCCCAGAACCGTCAAGCTGGTTGAACGGCCATGGGACTTGCCTCGTTCTCCGAAAAAGCGTCGCCAAGCTAACCTCCCGCTCTCCACTGTCAAAGAAATTTCTCATCTGGCGCGGCTCAGGGGAAGACCCCGCCCGCCGGTTCAATCTTGAGTATCCCGCCTTCGCCGCGCGGCGACCAGAAGTACGGCGATCACGATCACGATCGCGGCCAGAATCCCCAGGCCGATCCCGATATTGAGCGGCGTGAAAATCCTCGGCGGTACTGGCGTGGGCGTAGGCGTAGGGGTTGGGAGCGGAGTTGGAGTCGGCGTCGTAATCAAGTTCTCCTCCGCCAGCGCGCGCGCTAATGAGTCTGTGTCCTCGGGCTTCAGCTCGTGAGCCTTGCGGTAATCCGCGGCGGCTTTGGCATAATCTCCCATTAAATGATAGGTGTAGGCGCGGCCCTTGTAGATCGTCCATTTGGAAGGGTTCTGCTCGATCGCCTTTGCATAATCGGCCAGCGCGGCGGGGTAATTTCCCAGGCTGCGGTTGGCCTCCGCCCGGCGCTCGAGCGCGACCTGATCGTTAGGGGAATGCTCCAGGAATTTGTCGTAATCGGCCAAGGCCTGCTTCCAGCCGTTCACCTTCGCATAGGCAAAGCCACGAAACCCGTAGGCATCGAAATCGTCCGGTTTCAGCTCAATGGCTTTCGAAAGATCAGCAATCGCCCGGTCCCATTGCGCGAGGTAAACCTCGGCCTGGCCCCGCCCGAGATAGCCGCGTTCGTCCTCCGGTTTCAGCTCGATTGATTTGGCATAATCGGCCTGGGCCTCCTGATATTTGCCTACTGCCAGGTACATGGCCGCCCGATTTTCGTAGGCAATGAGTGACTGCGGGTCGATTTCAATCGCCTTCGTGAATTCGGCGATCGCCGGTTCGAACTGGCGCTGATCGACCAACGCCAGGCCGGCTTTGAGATGTTGGTTCGCGTCGCCGCCTCCGCTGTTTTTTTTCGGCTTCCCGACCGCAGTCCCGGTAAGCGCCGGGCAAAGAGCCAACACCATAGCCGCAAGCAAAAGTGCTCTCATCTGATTTCTCATATGGTTTCTCCCGAACAAGCTTCGTATCCGAGCCTTCTCTTGTTTGCAAGACTCTACAGCTGGTCGTTATCCAGGAATTCTCTGCCTTGTCTGAGTCTCCCCGGTTAAGCTTCGCTTTTCGGTCCGGATGGATGAGCCAGCATCAGGAGACAAAGGGATACGCCGCGGTCTTCGCCACCATCGCGATCTGGTCGACTCCGTCGCTCTTCCAATTTTACCTGAACCGCTATTACGAGCCGTTCGCCCAAAATTTCTACCGTTACTCGATCGCTTTTCTCGCCATCCTCCCGCTCGTTGCTTATCGCTTTCGAGGGCGCGGTCCGCGGCTCAATTGGGACACGATCGGCATTTGCCTCCTCCCGGCTTTACCTAACGTGGTCCACCAGATCACTCAGGTTGTCTCGCTTCATTACATGGGGCCCGGGGTTTACAGCGTCTTCATCCGCTCCTCCGTCATCATGACCGCGCTCCTTGCTCTTCTTTTTTTTCCCGAAGAACGCTGGATCATCCGGCAATGGCAGTTTCAAGTCGGCACTCTGCTGGGATTGCTGGGCGCCGTTGGCGTCTTCTGGTTTCAACCGCGCTGGAGCGGAGGTCACGTCTCGTTAGGCGGCCTCGCGATTGCATTCACGGCGAGTTTTTGCTGGGCGCTCTACGGCGTGCTCGTCAAAAAACCCTCCGCTCGCCTCGGATCTATTCACAGCTTTGGCCTCATCAGCTTTCTCACCTCGATCATGCTGTTCCCGCTCACCTGGGCTTTTGGAAAAATCAGCACGCCCTGGCTGGTTAGCGCGCATGTCAATTCCATCCTCGTCGTCTCCGCCGTCCTCTGTATCACTCTCGCCCATGTCTTGTACTACGTCGCGATCCGCGAAATCGGCGTCGCGCTTTCCCAGACGCTGCAACTGCTCAGTCCGTTAGGCGCACTCGCCCTTTCCGCCTGGATTTTTCACGAGCGCTTTACCGCCGCCCAGGGCTGGTGCGCCGCAATTCTTCTCCTTGGCGCTTTCCTCGCGACGCGGGTGAAACCGCAGGTGGCGGTGGCAACGGCGGAAAACATCTGATGCAGAGTCGTCGTCTCCGACAACTTCCACGCGGCGTTAGGACGCTCTCGCTTGTTTTCATCCTCATCTTCTGCACGTGCGGCCCATACAATGACCGAGACGCTGATTCATTCTGTCGGTCCCAGGCTTGGGCTAACGATGTTATTGCTCGTGCCGTTGGTCTGATCGCTGCCTGAGGTGCTCATCGTCGGCGAGCTCGCCAGCATGTTGCCGGAGGAAGGCGGTTATTATCGCTGGGTCGATCGCGCCTTCGGGCCGCTTCCGGGCGTTTCAAAATGGCGTTCAACTGCGCAAAACCGAGCCCTGCGCGGCGGCTTCCGTATTCCTCTGGGCCGCGGAGGTGTCGCGACTCTCGCAGCGCTGCCCATGATTGTGCTACTCGGCGTCATCGCCATTTCGTTTCACGACGGCGAATACGGCCTGCCGGCCGTAATCGGTGCCACTGTGGCGATCGCGGCTGGGCCCGTAATGTATCGGTTAGCGCGCCGCCGGACTACTCGTTAGGCAGGCAGCAAACCGCTTCGCCGTCTTCCCTGGTTCCTGCTTTCCTGATTCATCCATTTGCATCCCCGCGCCCAACTCTTGCGCCTTGCGCACCAGCGTCAGAAACCGGGCACGACCCGGCGAAACGGGACCTGGACCGCCACGGGCAGCCTTAAGTACGTTGCCATTTTGCAACAAGGGATCGGCAAGCGCAGAACAGAGTAGGCGTCGCCCATCCGCTTTCTTGCGGGCGTGACTGTTAGGCGAGGCTCAGGGCGTTTTATACGGCGGCGCTTCCGTCGCGATCGGGGTCGTCTGCGTCGGCCGGTTAATCATGTTGAAGACGAGCGCAGCCGCTGCGCCGCCGAGGAAGTTGGCGACGATGTAGATCCAGATGTTGCTCCACGTGGAGATGCCGAGCCAGGTGATGGCGAATGCGACCGCCGGGTTAAATGCGCCGCCGGAGATGTCGCCGACGGCGAATGCACCGGCCAGCACAGTAAATCCGATCGCCAGACCATAGAAGGAATTGCCCGACGTGCCCTCTGCGGTCGCGGTATTCAGCACGACGTAAACAAGCGCAAACGTGAAGACGAATTCCGCTAGGAAGGCGTGACCAAATTTGAGCGGGATGGGCGTTATCGGCGCCGGCATGCGCAAGAATCTCACTGCCAGCACCGCGAGGGCGGCAGCGCCCGCTTGCGCGACAATATAAGGTAACAAATCGCTGGTTTCGAGCCGGCCGCGGATCCACATCCCAAGCGAGATCGCTGGGTTGTAGTGCGCTCCGGAGATGTGGCCACCAGCGTAAACCATCACCATGAGCACCGCGCCGATCGCGAGTGGTGCGATTACGCTGGCAGGAGCGGCAATGCCGGTGCAACCCACCGTCAGGACGAGGAAGAAGGTTCCGATGAATTCTGCGATGTACTTTTTCATAGCAATGCTCGAATGCGCCGAAGCATGAATTTTTTCTTCGTTAGGTAAAGAAGAATCATCCGAGGGAACCGACGGCATGGCCGCAAAACCGTCCGGAGATCAGTAAGCGAGGTGCAATTCAATTCATGTCTGTCGCCGGCGGTGTACAGACTGCTTTACGAGGGGAAAGTGGCATGAACGCTGCTTATAAAAGTCATATCAAATATGATTTTTGTAAGCATCAACCCGTTTGCGCTTAAACGTTTCTTCCTCTTCCTCGTTGCCGCGATCGGTTTTTCCTGCGTCTCCTGTTTCGGCCAATCGATTCTCCTCAGCGTCACGGCTACCCCGTACGACAAGCAAATGACCCGAATCCGCCCGATCCTTATTTCAAACAACGGCCGGGCCCGCGATCGTCTCTCGCTCGCAATCGTCAACTTCTGGATGGGTAATCTCCGTTCCATTCCCTACGGCTTCACCCGCGAATGGAAGACGCCGGTCGAGACCGAGTCGGGAGCGCCAGCCGATTGCAAAGCCAAAGCCGTCGCCCTTTACCAGCGGATGGAAGCGTACGGTGCGACCAATGTGCGTCTGGTCATCGGCCGGCATACGAGCAGGAGTCGGTGCACGCATTGTTGGTTGGAATGGGAGACCGAAAACGGCAGCTTTGTGCTCGACCCAACGCTCAACTGGAGCGCATTGCCCCTGCAACGTCTCCGCCGCGACTCTTACATCCCGCTTTTTGCCTATGAGGGAGCAAAGAAGTTTCGGGCCGCGCGCGCCGATCTCGTCGCGCAGAACTAATCAGTCGCGCGGTGCCATCACATGCGTCATGTCGGCGCGTTCAACGACAACGTGTGCGGCAACCGACGTTACTCGTCCCGTCGAGGTCGCCCCGCTCCGGCATTCTGTTCTGTCTGTCTCTTTATCGGCAGGATAGCTCGGGGTCGCCCTGAGACCGCGAAAAAGAATCGATTCGCGGGCGAGATTTTGATTGCCAACAGTTGAGCGATTTCTTACCCTGCGTTTTTGTGGCTATGGAGATTACATGAGATTGCACATTCTACACGTCGCGCCGTCTTCGCTCCTCGTCGTTCTTCTCGCGGTCGCTCCAACCGTTGCCACGGCGACTGATGTCGTGCTCGAGAAGGCGCCGCCGCTTACCGTGCGGGAGGCCCCGGCGTACCCGCAAAACCTCGCCCGCTATCATCTCGGTGCGGATGTGAAAGCCGCGCCGCAGAGCGTTCCACTTTCAAGGCTGCAACTCAGCTCGAAGAATGAAGATCAAAATGTGGCTGAAGCCGCGTTGCTCTGTGACGATCCCACCACCGGCTACCAATTGCATGTCGGTGCGACGACGGTGCTCGTCTCGCTCGCCAATATCGAGAACGTCGAGAGTCTGGCATTCCAGGACCAGGGTGCGCAAGGCGAGTTGGAAATCGCGCTTTCCAATGCTGACCTCCCAGCCAGCAGCCCCCAGTGGCGCTCCGCGGGCAAAACCTCAATTGCCGATGGTGCGTTCGTGACAAAAATCGGACCCGACGAGGCCAAATACGTCCGGCTCAGTTTCAAAGTGACGAAACCTGGCCGGATTGCCGCGCTCGGGATTTACGCCACGCCTGCGCTCTCCGATTTCACCATGCCGCGGCCGAGCAAAGTCAGCTTCGAAGAGGAGTCGACCAGCTTTGCGCTGATCAACTTCAACTTCAGCGAACTGCATGCGCGGGCCCGCGCGCTCTACGCTTCGTCTGGCGATCTGACGCAGGCCAACAACATGCTCGATGATCAACCCGCGACTTCCTACCAGTTCGCGCCCGGCGACGCGACTCCTACGGCCATAATCGATCTCGGCCAGGAGCGGAGTCTGGCCCGGCTTTCCGCGGTATATGCGACGCAGCTTGGTAGCATCGACTTTTACGTCCTGCGGAGCCTGCCGGAAAACCAGTCGGATGATTCCGCGAGTCGAAATTCCGACATGCAGCCGGTGGCGAATGTTTCTCAGCCGGCAACATTGTCAGCCTCCCTCAATCTCAGCCAAACAACCCTGGCTTCGCTAAAGCCGGTCGGCTCGGTCGTGAGCACGGGCGAAGGTCGGGCGGCGGTAGATTTTCCCCAGGTAACAGGCCGCTACGTCATGCTGAAGTGGCATCCGGCGAGTGCGTCGAAGACGCCGTTCTCGATCGCGCAGGTGGCTGCATTCGGTCCGCGAAAGCGCACCTTCGTGGCCGCCCGCGATGCCAAAGAGGGCAAGGCGATCCTCGACAACAAACAGATCCCGGCCGAGGGACCGGAAGCCGCCGCCCCCGAAGAAGGACCTGCGCCGGGTTTGCCCCCAGTGCCGCCCTTCACCTTCATCCCCCAGGTGCCACCGCAAGTGGCGCCGACCAGCCCCTGACGCCTAACGAGCTTCGACTGCGAGGGCCCGCCCGCTGACGTGCGAACGTCGGTTGGGCGGGTTTTTGCCGGGCGCGAACCGCGGCTCGGGGTGCGCTATTCCGCTGCGGCAGATCCCGGCGTCGATTCGTTCGCGATCGGTTCGCCTACCGAATAGCGAGTGAAGCGGCGAATCACGATGTTCTCGCCAATCTCCGCGATCTTCGACGCGACCAGTTCCTTGATCGTCTGATCGGGATTCTTAATGAACCCCTGCTCGAGCAAACAGACGGTGCTGTAGAACTTATCCAGTTTCCCCTCGACAATCTTCCCGATCACGTTTTCGGGCTTGCCCTTGACCTGCGCGCTGTAGATCGCCCGCTCCGCCGCGACGATTTCGGCCGGTACTTGGTCGCGACTCACATATTGCGGCTGTGCCGCAGCGATATGCAGGGTGATGTCCTTCACGAAAGCGCGGAAGCCTTCGTTTTTGGCGACAAAGTCGGTCTCGCAGTTCACCTCGACGAGCACCCCGACCTTACCTTGAAGATGGATGTAAGACGCGACGATCCCCTCCTTCGTCGCGCGCGAAGATTTCTTGCTTGCGCTCGCGATGCCTTTGGTGCGTAAGAGCGTTTCTGCCTTCTCGAGATCGCCACCGGTTTCGCTCAGTGCCCGCTTGCAATCCATAAAGCCGGCGTTGGTTTTTTCGCGCAGTTGCTTAACGAGTTGAGGGTCGATTTCCATTGTTGTTGTTGCCATAAATGATCTTATCGGGTTTAAAGCCCGTCTTTTAACGAGCGAGACCTGATCTCGCAGATTCGTTAGGCCGATACTCCGGCCATTTCCACTTCTTCCCTGAGTCGCGCTTCGCTGCTGGCTGAGACGATCGCGTCGACGAGCTTTTGCAGCATGACGCGAATGGCGCGGATCGCATCGTCGTTCCCGGGGATTGGATAATCTATCAGCTCGGGATCGGCGTTCGTATCCACGATCGCCACGGTCGGGATGCCCAGCCGGCGCGCCTCGTTGACCGCATTCTGCTCCCGGGTCGTGTCGATAATAATCAGGGCGTCCGGGAGCTGCGTCATTTCGATGATCCCCTCGAGGTTGCGCCGCAGCTTGGCCCCCTCACGATCGAGCGCGGCTAACTCCTGTTTGCCCATTTTTTTGTAATCGGGCGAGGCTTCGATCTCCTCAATGAACTTGAGCCGGCCGATACTTTTCCGAATCGTCGCGAGATTGGTCAGGGTGCCGCCGAGCCAGCGCTGATTGACATAAAATTGCCCGCAGGCGAGCGCAGCTTCCTTTACCGCTTCCTGCGCCTGTTTCTTGCAGCCGACGAATAGAATCCGGCCGCCGCGATGTGCCACCTCCTGCAGAAACTCCGTTGCGCGCTGCAACTGTTTCACCGTCTCATCCAGATTGATGATGTAAATGGCGTTGCGGCGCTCAAAAATGTAGGGCTTCATTTTCGGGTTCCAGCGTTTCGTCTGGTGCCCGAAATGGACGCCCGCTTCCAACAGTTCGGGCACTAATTCTATTGTATTGGCCATAGGGTAAAACCGCGCGCCGACGGGCGCTGCGGGACGGGGAAGATGCTACAGCGGCCCCGCGCTCGCAACTGCAATTTCGGCCGCCCCGGGGTCTCTCCCGGCTACCACTCGGAGCTACCGTCGGCGATCAACTGTTGCAGCATCGGGAAATGAATCTCCCCGTAGTTTAAGGCGTAAAGCAGCGTGCCCGCCCGAAAAACCCAAGTGCTGGGAATCCAGTTTAATCGGTTCCCGAGAAACTGCTGAATATGTCCTGCGCCGCGCGGGCCAGGGTCCGCCAGAATCGTGACGTTAGGCTGTTGGGCGAGGTCGTACTTCGCGAGCATCGCCCGGCCGTCGTCGCCGTTGTCCCAAACGGAAACGAAATAGAATTTCACGTTTGGATTCTCCTTCACCATCTTCGTCCAACCGCCACTTTTGAGTTCGTGCTGACAATTCGAGCACCAGGGCGCCCAGAGATGAACGATCGAGATCCCCTGGTTCTTCACCGCATCGGCGACCTGTTGCTCCACCTGCGAGGCCGCATCGGCTCGGCACCTAATCAGGGCGAACACCAACAGACCAAAAACAAACTTGCTCCTCATGTGCGCCAATTACCTACCCATCCTGACTGTCGAAGCAAGCCCTTCCGCGACGCAGTTGACCGAGACAGAGAAAGTGGCTACTTTCCCTCCCCTTTCCGCGGGAACAGCGCGCGATAACCGCCGCTGCTTTCAACCATTGAGGCCCGCCTCGGGAGTCGTACCGTTTATGTTGCAAATGCAGGATTTGATGTCGAAGTCGATGCGCGACTTCAAAGAAGGCAGCATCGTCAAGGGGCGCATTCTCGAGATTCGGCCACGCGAAGTTTTGGTCGATATCGGTTACAAATCGGAAGGCATCATTCCCTCCTCTGAGTTTGACGACATCGAATCGCTCGAAGTGGGCGACGAAGTGGAGGTTCTCCTCGAGCGGCTCGAGAACGACGAAGGCATGGTCGTGCTCTCGAAAGAGAAGGCCGCTTATCGCCAGAATTGGAACAAGATCGCTCAGGTTTTCGCGGGCGACGGCCTGATCAAGGGCAAGGTAAAGTCGGTCGTGAAAGGTGGCCTGATGGTTAACATCGGCGTCGAAGCGTTCCTCCCCGCGTCGCAGATCGACATTGTGCCGCCGCGCGATCTGCAACAGTTCGTCGGCAACACCTATGACTTCAAGATCGTCAAGATCAATGATGACCGGAAGAACGTCGTCCTCAGCCGGCGCGAATTGATCGAGCAGGAGCGAAGCGAAAAACGCCAGAAATTCCTCGAGGGCGTGAAGGTGGGCGACACCGTCTCCGGGACGGTGAAGAATCTCACCGACTTCGGCGCTTTCATCGATCTCGGCGGGATGGATGGCCTGCTCCATATCACTGACATGACCTGGGGCCGGCTCGGACATCCCAGCGAACTGCTCAAGGTCGGGCAGCAACTCGAGGTCCTTGTCCTCGACATCAACAAAGAGAAAGAGCGTGTCTCGTTAGGCCTGAAACAGACCCAGAAGAATCCTTGGGACCAGATCGAGGAGCGTTTCCCGGCTGGCCAGAAGGTCAAAGGAAAGATCACCAACCTTGTTCCTTACGGCGCATTCGTGGAACTGGAGGAAGGCGTCGAAGGTCTCATCCACGTCTCCGAGCTTTCCTGGACGAAACGAATCATGCGGCCCTCTGACATTCTCTCGGTTGGCCAGGAAGTGGAAGCAGTCGTCCTCGGGGTCAATAAAGAGGAACAGAAGATTTCGTTAGGCCTGCGCCAGCTCGAGGCCAATCCGTGGGACGAGATCGAGAAGAAATTCACCATCGGTAGCCGGGTCAAAGGTCACATCCGCAACATGACTGCCTATGGCGCATTCGTGGAGTTGGAGGACGGCATCGACGGGATGATTCATGTCTCCGATCTGAGTTGGACGAGAAAAATTAATCACCCGATGGAGGTCTTCAAAAAAGGCGACGAAGTCGAAGCCGAAGTCATCGACATCGATAAGACGAACCAGCGCATCAGCCTCGGGATTAAGCAGCTCACCGAAGATCCGTGGAAGAATATTGATCAAAAATACAAGATCGGTGATCTCGTGACCGGCAAGGTCACCAAGCTGGCGAGCTTTGGCGCGTTTGTGCAATTGCAGGATGACATCGACGGCCTCGTCCACATCTCGCAGTTGAGCGAAGATCACGTCGCGAAAGTGAAAGATGTGCTCAAAGTCGGCCAGGAAGTCGAAGCCCGCGTCATCAAGGTGGACAAAGTCGAGCGCCGCATCGGCCTCTCGATCAAGGCTGCAAACTATTCCGAAGAGGAACTGCGCCGCGAATCGGAAGCGTTTGACAGTTTCCGTCCCGGCGAAGACCTGGTTGGTCTCGAAAAGGCCTTTCAGGCAGCCGAGGAAGATTATCGCCCCGGCGAAGGCAAAAAGAAGTAGTCGTTAGGCGAGCGACCGAAGCGCGCCCCTCGATCAACGGCTCGA
>JAICXG010000232.1 GCA_025980625.1 Chthoniobacterales bacterium | reverse complement strand
CTAACGAAAGCAAGGAATGCCGAGTAACTCTCGTCCTGGGTTGTGAAAAGCTGTGCTAATCTTGTCCCTCGTGCGGGAGCGGGCGCTCCGCAGCGCAACTTTCGACATCCGACAGTCACGCGGCCGGGCGTGCCCATCGCGACTTTGACGCGCAGTGCAAAAGCGAATTCCTCCCAGGAAATCGTTGCTACATCGGTTCGCCGGAGTTTCCGTGAAACCTGTAACGATCTCCGCCTGTGACGCTACTCAAACGCCAGATCGGGTTCTCTCACGTAATCGTGGTTTGTTCTGATTCTTGGCATATGTGTGCGAGTGGGGCGAGTGACATAGACGGAATGGAGCGAGCCGGAAGCCGCGGCATAGATGGGAAAGCCGGGAGGCCGAATGAGCGGGCGCGAAAGAGTTAAAGCCGTGAGGTAGCGGCGACCGAGCGGGATGCGAGGAAATCAAGGCAGAAGTTAGAAGCGACGAAGCTCAAGTCTCGTAGCACATGCTCCCAGCTTCTAGGACAAACGGGGCGTTTCGCGCCCTTAGTTGAAAATCGCTCGGGACGCGAGCAAATGTTGCAGCCGGGACCGCTGATCACGGCCGACTGTAGCCGGGGCTACTGACCCCGGCCGCCTAAAAGATCCATTGGCTAACCCCGGGCCCTTCTTACAGCGACCACGCCCAGTCGTCGGTCACCATTCTTCTCGGCAGATCAGCAACTCACACGCCATCGCCTGAACACGAAAACCAATCAGCCCGCTGATGGAAACATGCATGCACCGACGCAGCTTTGGGCCAATCGTAGCGATCGGCCCGGGCCGAATCGCTCCGTCGGTATTCAAAGGTTGCGCGTGGAGGGCCGCTCAATCCGGTGAGTAACGACGCCCTACGGTAATATTTAAGCTTGCATTCGTTTCAATAATCGCTCTAGCCTGCGCGTGGTCGCTCGCCGCCACCAAGGCTGAGTGATAACAGCCAACTCATCCAAAGTGCCCATGAACAATTCCTATTCTGCTCTGCTTGTTGTCGGACTCGCTGTTTCTTTGCTTATGCCGCCACTAAGTGCACCAGCTGGTGTTAGCACTTGGAACCTCGACCCGACCAGCGGCGACTGGAACACAGCCGGCAACTGGACGCCGGCAACCGTCCCGAATGGTTCCTTCGATGTGGCCCGTTTCGAGCAATCCAATGTGACCGCGATCTCAATTTCGGGATTCGGGATTGAGGTAAGTCGAATCGCGTTCAATCCGGCCGCAAGCAGCTTCAGCATCAACACCGGGCCGGTCGATTTGTCGATCACCGGCGCGGGCATCATCAATCACTCCGCGGCTACACAGGGATTCGTTGTCGCGGCGCCAACAAAGCTGGAGTTTTTTAACCAAGCCACGGCCGGGCGGGGGACAAGCTTTATCGCCCAAGGGGATACCGTTGGTTATCTCACGGGCGGGGTGATCAACTTCTGGGATGATTCCAACGCCGGCTACGGTTCCTTCACCCTCGAAGGTGGCGGGAGCGGCACTCGCACCACTGGTGGGCGCGCGGTCTTCATCGACAGCGCCAATGCTGCCCACGCCACCTTTGTTTGCGAGGCCGGGGGCGACGGAAGCTTTGGTGGCACTCTCGCCTACGTCGCCTTTTACGATACATCGAGCGCGGGCAACGCGACGCTCATCGCCGAAAGCAGCACGACAGACGATAATTTTAATGGCGTAATAATTTTCGACGACGAATCACGCGCTGAAAATGCCACCTTGATCGCTCGCGGACATAAATTCGGCAGCGGAGGCGCCATCAGCTTTCTCGGAGGCGCCACTGGAGATAAAGCGACCGTCCAGCTTTCTGGAAGCTCGCACATGGATATGTTCCTGATTAGTAGTTCGTCTCTGTCCATCGGCTCGCTTGAGGGCAAAGGAAGTATTTATCTGGGGTCAAAAAATCTGACGATCGGCGCGAATAATAAGGACACGAGCTTTGAGGATTTCATTTTTGGACCGGGGACAGTCTCGAAAATCGGGCTGGGCACGTTCACGCTCACCGGCGCTAACATTTATGAGGGTGGCACGTTTCTAGAAGGTGGAACACTTCTGGTCGAGAATGTCGTCGACTCGGCCACCGGCACCGGACCGGTCCAGATCGACCACGGTACCTTTGGCGGGAACGGTCTTATCGCGGGAGCGGTCACCGTGGGGGACGGAGTAAGGAGCGGAGCCGCCCTCGCCCCCAGACGGGGAGTTCTCACCCTTCAAACCACTCTAACCCTGCGGACGGCGACCGAATACCGCTGGAATATCGCGACGACTTCTGGGTCGGCGACCGCAGTCTCGGCGTGGGGTGTGACGATCGACTCGGGAGTAAATTTTGTGGCGACGTCGGAAGGATCAACCGAGTTAGCGCCCGGCACTGTTTTCACTGCGATCACCAACAACGACGTCGGGCCGATCGCCGGGACTTTTGCGAACCTCGCCGACGGCGCCACCCTCGCGGTCGGCCCGAACACGTTCCAAGCCGACTACGAAGGCGGCGATGGCAACGACTTGACCCTGACGGTAATCTCTCCATAACCCGGCTGGATCGAGTTGGACTTCTGGACCTAGGCTTGGAAGGTAATGAAATGCTTCCCTGGCATCATTATCAAATGCGGAAAGCAAAACCTGGCGGCGGCTTTATCGTGACTCTGAATGGAAAGATCGGCTAAGGCTGGTAGCATATTTAAAACCCTTAGTTCCTTTGGAAGAAATGAATCGATCTCTTCATCCGAAAAGGTCGTGTTTTCGCGATGTTTCAGCGCAATGTGTGCTTTTTGTATGCGCCATCTGTCGTACTCGGCGCCGCAGCATTGATCCGCTCACGCCACGGCCTAACGATTGTAGGACCGACTACCTTGCGGATGTCGAACTCACTCGTGAAGTGCGCGCCAAAAGCATGCCGCTCCTTCTTATCCATGCTGTCCTGAAAGAGGGTGCCGAAGATTTCCGGCCGCACAAAAGCCCAATTTTCCGCAGCCGACTCACAGAGGCGGTAGGCTTCCGCCCGTTTCAGTTCTATGGGCTCGACGATCTTGAGAAGACCACCATTAAAGTAACGCACCCCTTTTGTAGCGACCACCCGGCGCAGGTTGCTCTGTCGCCATCTGCCGAAACAGGCCACCGATCAGATCGTACGAGCTAGCGCCTTCCTCCGCGCATTCGTGAAGCAGTTCGCTAACAAGTTGCTCGGGAAGCAAACCGATGTCTTCGGCGACGAGCGCGACAAGGAGTTGCAGGATGAAGCGCTGAGTACGCTCGCGATCTTCGCCGCGGAAAACAATCTCGCGGAAAACCGTGGCCATCTGGTCAGCCGCGCGCCGGGTAACGTCAACCCAGTTATTGCCAAAGATCGGTTTCTTCCAGACCGGGAGCAGGAAGTTGAACGAAGAAATGTTCTCCGATAACTCAGCGGTCTTAATGCGATCGACTGGATCGAAGAGCTGTGTGTTGAAATCGTAAACCCAAAACTGATCGAAGTTACACAGGATCACGAACGGCGGCCGCTTCGGACCAATATGCATCCAGTAGTCGAATGCCTGGTCGTAATGCTTTTCGAGGTTTTCGCCGCGCGATTTCATCTCGATGAGCACGCGATCTGGCCAAAGCAGGTCAGCGAGCTTCTTGCCACCCTTTGCTCGCGATGTCGCCGCGCCGTTGCCTTTGATTAACTCGAGTTGCGCTGAGCCGGGCTTTTTGGCGACGCGAAATTCGAACGTAGCGCCCGCTTCAATTACCCCCTTGTGCCCCAGCGCGCGGAAGAAATGATCGAGAAATGTTTGAGCTTCGCTTTTCTCGTCGCCTCTAAGCGCGCTAGCGAAGCGTGCGAACTCCGCCAGACTCTGCTTTAGCTCTTCAATCATGGTGATGCGGGCCAGCGGCATGTTCCTGGAGGAGCAGCCATTGGCGCTGTTTTCTAGCCGGGCGGAGAGCCGATGGCAACGAAAAAGCCGGACCTTGCGGTGGAGGCGACAGAGACATTTCCAACAGACGGACGAGTGGATGTCGTCCGCGCTAAGAGACTTCTTCGGCCAGGCAGCCGCGACTCCCAAATTTCTCCTTCCAGAGAGCAGCTGATGCCGGTTTGATTGCGGGCTTTTTCCGGGTAACACTCACCACTCCAGATGCCCGACCGCCTTTACCTGCACCCGATCGATCCCGAGCTTTTCCCCGGCGCCCGGAATGCAATCGAGGTCTGCCTGCGGCTTCAGCCTGATGAGCGCATCACGATCATCACCGATACGTCGACGCGGGAGATCGCAGCCGCGCTCCAGAAGGAAGTGGAACGGGTCGGGTCCGATTACAGCCTGTTCGTGCTCGAGCATCACGCGCGCCGCCCGCTCAAGTTCATGCCCGAGGCAATCCTCCAAGACCTCGCCACTTCCCAGGTCTCCATCTTTGCCGCCCAAAGCCAGACCGGCGAGCTCGGTTCGCGCATTCAGATGACGGCGGTGGTGAACAATTACGGCCTGCGCCACGCTCACATGGTCAACATCAACCGCGAGATCATGCTCGAAGG
>JAICXG010000031.1 GCA_025980625.1 Chthoniobacterales bacterium | reverse complement strand
TGCCAACGGAGTCACAATCAACAGCGGAGCGATGTTGAACCTGACCGGCCAAACCCAAGGCAGCCTGAGGCAGGGCCTGACTCTGACCCTGATCAGTAACACGAGCGCGAACCCGATCAGCGGCACCTTTGCTAACCTGCCTGATGGCGCGATCGTGAACGTGAACGGTAACAATCTCCAAGCCAGTTACGAAGGCGGCGATGGGAATGATCTTACGCTATCGGTCGTGCCGTAGCTGTCGCCTCCCTCAGGCGGGCTAGGGCGCCTTATGGTCTGCTTCGTTTATGATGCTGCCGTCGTAGCAAGCATTCGGCAGCCGTCGTCCGCGCTTTTCATCGCAGGCTGACGCTCATCCTTGATTCGTTAGTCGTGCGAATGCCCGGGCGGCGGGAGGAGCCGGCGGGTGGGCGCGGCATCCATCAAGGCGAGGATGCGCTCCTTCTTGGCGGCGTAATCCAGGGCGCGGAAGGTGCGGATTTCGTGCAGGCGGCGGAGGCCGTTCAGGGTATCGAGAAAACGGGTGTAACTCTGGGCTAACTCGGTCGTCTCGAGATAGCGCCCGCGCAGATTCGGGTCGCGGAAGGCGTTTGGGTTTTGCGATTCGAAAAGATGAAAGCGCAGCCAGCGGCGGTCGGCCCGGGAGACGCGCTGGGTCTTACGAAAAAAGGCGACAAAGAGAAGCAGAACGAGATAGGTATCCACGCGCGCCTGTAACTCGAGGTCACGGGCAAAATCCTCCGAGCCGATCCGACGTCGGCCGTTCCGGAAACTAAGAGCGGCGTGCAGGGCATGGTTGATTTCCTCGACGAAAGCGATGAGCGAGCGAATATTGCGATTCGTTAGGCCGGCACGCGGGTCGTGCGCCTCGAGCTGCTCGATGAGCCAGCGCGAATAATAGATGCCGACGTACAGCTGATCGTTGGTCGCGCGTAAAAATGTTCGGGCCAGTTCACTCAGCTCAACCGCCGAAGCTCCGGCCAGCTTGGAAAGCTGGCGGCAGCGGCGTTGATCAATCAGGCATTCTTCGAGATTGATTCCAACCTGCGCATAAGTGCGCTCGAAAAGCCGCTGGATCTGGCTGAAAAGTGTTTCGTTCACAGCAAGAACGGCGCGTGATGATCGTCGTCGAGGTTGATGAGTTCTTCCGCGAGCCGGTTGAGCGCGAGGCGGACGTCGTGAAAGCGGTCGGCCAGCTCTTCATAAACGTCGTTGAGTTCGCAGCGGCGCGCGGTCGAATGCGAGGCGACGAGTTGGAAGTTGGTCCGGCCGAGCTGCTCGTAAAACGCCAGATCAGGCGCGCCGCGCCGGCTGCGGTGCTGGGCATTTTCGTGAAAAATGCCGCTGACAAAAAGTGAGTAATTGCCGACATGGGCGCGCAGGAGAAAACTTTGCTCAGCCGTCGCGCGGGTGAGCGCGAGCAGCATGTCGGAAATGTAGTGCCGGTTTGAATCTTCCTCGGTGTGCGGCGGACGCAGCCCTTTGGTGCGGGAGAAAGTCTCAAGGAGCGACCCGATGTAGTCGGAGAGTTTGCGATCGCCGATCTCGGCCCGGCGCAGGACATGCCGAGCGAGGACATAAAAATAAAACGCGGAAGAGATCGTCAGCTGCCCGGTTTGCGAGAGGATCATCTCAACCAGCCGCGGATGGTCGAGAACGGCGTCACGCGTTTCCGCATCGCTTAGGAGATCGACGAGCGACACCTGGTCGTTAGGCGAGCGCGCCAGGGTCCGCACGATGAATTGAAAATCCGCGGCGGTGAACCGCGCCCGACAATTCGCCTGGATCATCGGGAGAACATCATAAGCATTATGGGGGCCAGAAAACAAGAGCCAGTCGAGGGCGAGCCGAGTTGCCTGGGTCCGGCCAGCTGTCGCCAAAGCTTGGATTGTCGCGCAGTTGTCCAGTGGCGTCGGTGAGGGCAGGCGCTTTTTGCGGGCCGCGGCTTGCAGCCGAGATTCGGCGAGCACGATCAGTTGCTTTACTCGTTAGGCTAAAGAAATTTGTCGAGGAGAACAGTTGGCCCTTTCTCGCTCTGGGCGGCCGCCCGCGTTACCGTGCCGGGAAATGAAATTCCTCGTGACAAACGACGACGGGATCGACGCGCCCGGGCTCGAGGCTCTGGTCGCGGCCGCCCGCACCCAGGGTGAACCGGTTGTCGTGGCGCCGGCCGAGCCGCAGTCGGGAGTGAGTCATGCCGTGACCTGGCACGACGGCGTGCGGATTGAGCCGCGCGGGGAGCAGCGGTTCGCGATCCACGGCACGCCTGCCGATTGCACGCGGCTGGGACTGCTGCATCTCGTGCCGGAAGCGAGCTGGATCCTGAGCGGGATCAATCACGGCGCCAACCTCGGTGCGGATGTCTATTACTCTGGCACGGTCGCGGCCGTGCGCGAAGCGCTCCTGCACGGCTGGCCGGGCATTGCGCTCTCGCATTATCGGCGCGCCTCTTTTCAGTTTGATTGGCAGCGTGCGATCCGCTGGGTCACACCGCTGCTGGCTGATTTGCTTGCCCGACCGATCGAGCCCGGCATTTTTTACAATGTGAACCTTCCCCTCCTTGCGCCTGATGCGCCCGACCCGGAGGTGGTTTGGTGTCCGCTCGATCCCAAACCGCTCCCGCTTAATTACCGCCATGAAGAGGAAAGCGGTCTTTACTACGCGGGCGATTACCATCTGCGTGATCGCACTCCGGGCGCGGACGTGGATATTTGCTTCAGTGGGCGGATCGCGGTCACGGCAGTGCGACTGCTCTAGCTCCGAGAAGATGATTGCCTGATGATGAACTTCGCCGAAAATCGCTTCGGCCACGCGCTAACTCAGTGATGCACATCAACGATATCATGGCGAAGGATTCCCCAACTTTCTCCTTCGAGTTTTTCCCGCCGAAAACACCCGAGGCGGCGGAGACCCTCTTCCACGCCATCCGCGAGCTGGAGGAGTACATGCCGCACTTTGTGAGTGTGACTTACGGCGCGGGCGGTTCGACCCGCGAGCTGACGCACGACCTCGTCGAGCGGATCAAGAACACGACGCGGCTTGACCCGATTCCGCATCTCACCTGCGTTTGCCACAGCGCGGACGAGATCGATAGGATCCTCGCCCGCTACGCCAAATCAGCCATCGGCAACATTCTCGCGCTCGGCGGTGATCGGCCGCGCGGCCTGGTTTACGACAAATCCCGCGACGCCTTTCAGCATGCGGTCGATCTGGTCAAATTCGTTCGCCGCTTCAATGAGTCCGGCATTCACCCTGATCGACGCGGATTCGGCATCGGGGTTGCTGGTTTTCCAGAAGGCCATCCTTCGACACCAAATCGGCTTCTCGAGATGGATTACTTGAAAGCGAAAGTCGAAGCCGGCGCCGATTACATCGTGACCCAGCTCTTTTTCGAGAACCGCGACTTTCTCGATTTCCGCGAACGTTGCCTGCTCGCGGGAATTCACGTCCCGATCATTGCCGGCATCATGCCGATCACTTCGATGAGCGGCTTCCGCCGCATCGCCGAGCTCTCGGGCGGAACGCGCTTCCCGGCTCGGCTGATTCGCGCACTGCAACGTTGCGACAACGATGTAAAGATGATCAGCCGCGTCGGCATCCACTTCGCGCTCGAGCAATGCCACGACCTGCTCGACAACGAGGTCGCCGGCATCCATTTCTACACGCTCAATCGTTCCGATGCGACCCGTGTCATCTTCGACAGCCTCGGCATCCCGCGGCGCCGCCGCGCCCCAGCTGAAGCCGGCTCGAGTTCATAACGCGTTCGCAAAAAAATCGGGATCGCATTTAAGTTCTGACCGATGAATGGTCGCGCGTTTTTCGCCGAGCTGAAGCGGCGTCACGTCTATCGCGCGGCAGTCGTCTACCTGATGACGAGCTGGCTCTTCATCCAGGTCGCCACCCAGGTGTTCCCTTTTTTCGAGATCCCAAACTGGGTCGTTAGGCTGATCGTCGTCCTCCTTATTGCCGGATTTCCAATCGCGGTCGTGCTCGCCTGGGCTTATGAGCTGACCCCGGCCGGGATTGTGAAGACCGATGACGTGTCGCCGGGAAAGGCCGGCAACTGGCTCGCGATCCATCGCATTTACACCGCCGTAATCGGCGTCCTCGCCCTCGCCATCGCCTTTCTCCTCTACCTGCGACTTGCGCCTGGCGGCGGCGAGCGGGAGGAAGGTGTTCCGCCGCGGAGCATCGCCGTTTTGCCTTTCGAGAATTTCAGCGTGGAGAAGGAGAACGCCTATTTCGCCGATGGGATTCAGGACGATCTCCTGACCAACCTGGCAAAGATCCAGGACCTCACCGTCATCAGCCGGACGAGCGTGATGAAATATCGCGACGCCGGCGCGCGCGACATCAGGGAAATCGGGAAATCGTTAGGCGTGGCCAATATCCTGGAGGGAAGTGTGCGGCGGGTGAACGATCGGGTCGCGGTCAACGTGCAATTGATCGATGCCCGGCGCGATCGCCATCTCTGGGCCAATCGCTATGAGCGCACGATCGAGGATTCGTTAGGCCTGGAAGGCGAGCTCGCGACCGAGATTGCCGATGCCCTCCGCGCCCGGCTCACGCCCGAGGAAAAAGCGCGCGTCGCGAAGAAGCCGACGCAAAATGCGGAGGCCTATCTGCTTTATCTGCGCGCTTTGCCTTATGAGCAGGGCCCCGACACCTTGCTCGAGGATTATCGGCAAGCGGTCGAACTCTATAGCCAGGCAATCAAACTCGATCCCGACTTTGCCCTCGCCCGGGCGCATCTCGCCTCCACCTGCGCGGAGATTTTTTACTTTTACGAGCCGCTCGAATCCTGGCGAAATCGCGCCCGGGACGAAGCGGAGGCCGCCCTTCATCTCCAACCTGACCTGGGTGAGGGGCACTTCGCCCTCGGTCAGTGTTCCTACTGGTTTGATCAGGATTACGAGCGGGCGTTACGCGAGTTTGCCCTCGCCCAGCAGCTCTTGCCTAACGACAGTAACATTGGCGGCTATATCGGCGCCATCCGCCGGCGTCAGGGCCACTGGGAGGAAGCGCTCGCCAATTATGAGCGCATCGCAAAGCTCGACCCGCAAAATCCGAACATCATTCGCAACGTTCTCTTCACCAACACCTCGATGCGACGCTGGCCCCAGGCAACACAGGCGGCGGCGCGGTTCCGGGCCGTCGCGCCGGACTCGGTCGTGGCCAAGGTTCAGTCGGGCTACGTCGACTTCTCGGGGTACGGTGATCTCAATGCGATCGAGCGATCGGTAAGGGAGATTCCCCCTAATTTCGATCCCGACGGTTCTGTCACCAGCGCCCGCTGGGACGGGGCCATGATTCGAAGGGATTTCGCCCGGGCCGAATCCCTGCTCGCGCAATCGCCGCTCAATGAGTTCTCCTATCTCAATGGCGGTCTCCAGCCAAAGAGCTATTTCGCGGGACTCACTGCGCTGGCGAAAAAGGATCAGGCCACCGCCGAGCGTCAGTTCGCCCTTGCCCTGCCGATTTTCGAAAAGGACCTGGAGCAAGCGCCTGATTCGGCCAATCGTCATGCCAACCTCGGTTTGCTTTACGCCTTCATGGGCAAACACGATGACGCGATTCGCCAAGGCCAGCTTGCGGTCGAGCTCAAGCCGCTCGCCAAGGACGCGAACGACGGTGCGATCATGCTCTGTTGTTTGGCCTTGATCTACGCCCGGGTGGGCGAGAACGAGCAGGCGATCCCATTGATCGAGCGGTTGCTCAAAACGCCGGGGGCGGTCGACAGCGTCGACTACAGCATCACGACTAACGATCTTAAGTATCGCTGGGAATGGGACCCGCTCCGGAGTGACCCGCGCTTCGAGAAGCTGCCTGGCGCCCGCTGAGGATTCGTTAGGGCGAATATCCCCACTTCGTCAGCTCAGGACCGAGCGCGTCTGAAAATCGCCGTTGTAAATCGATCGGCAGTTTCTCCCGCCACTGCCCGCTTTTCCCCACCCGGAGGAATTTAGCCCGGCCAGTCTCGCCTTTTTCCAAAAGCGTCTCTTTCTTGCGCGCGAACGACTGGTTGTGGACTGCAGTTACAATCTCATCCGCCGTTCGCTCGAGACCGAGATAAGCCAGAATGCGAACGCATTCCTTCTCAGGAGTTAGCAGCAGGTCTTCATACCGAATGATCGGCACCCCAGCCTCCTCATAAGGACGCCAGTGTTCCCGCCAGGAAACCCGAACCGTGTTGTGGACCGTCGCTGAGCCATGCAGAATAGCCTCACTCATCCGCTCGAGCCGGTAATCTTCCCTAACGAGCACAGGATAGAGCGTGTGCCGGAATAATTTGTTTCCCTGCGGCAGCGCGCGAAAAAGTGCCGCCAGTCCGGGAAAGCGATCGAATTGGAAGTAGTTCGCGGCCGAGATCGCGAGGTCCCGCGGGTCGCGCAGAATATAGATGAGCGAGCTGTTTGGATCGTTAGGCGAAACGCCCAACTGGTCGAGCTGGTGATGTGACTTGTAGCAGCGGTAAGGCGAGACCCGATCCTCGCCTTCGATCGCGATTTCCTTTTTCGCCGACCCCCAAAAACCTGCGACCGGACAGCCAACCAGCTCCGCGACCAGTCGGGTTACCCAGGTGCAGCCGCTCTTCGGATAACCGATGACGATGATGTTCTTCATCGGGTTAGCCGAGATGATCTCACCCTGCGCGCAGTTCTTTGAAGGCAAGCCCAAGATGATCGAGCACGTCGCGCGGCAGAAGCGATTCCTCGCTCGCGGTGCCGTTAAAGATCGCCAGCTCGGCGGCGCGCCCGCAAACCCAGGCCCCGATGCGCGCGGCCTCGTTAGGGATGAGTTTCGCGCCGAGCAGTCCTGCGCAGACGCCGGTAAGAATGTCGCCCATCCCGCCCGTTGCCATCCCCGGATTCCCCGTCGTGTTATAACTTAGCAACCGGCCTGCTTCGGCGACCAAAGTGCGGCTGCCTTTGAGCAGAAGTGTCACCTTGTATTCCGCAGAGAATTTTTCTGCCAGGTCAGCGCGTGACCTATTCTCGTTAGGGAAAAGACGTTTCATTTCGCCCGGGTGCGGGGTAAGAAGACGCGGCCCCTGGACCTTTTTCAGCGCCTCCATTTCTCCAGACAAAATGTTGAGTCCGTCGGCGTCGACCACCATCGGTTGCCGGGCATCGCGAATGAACGGGAGAATCTCTTCGGCGCGAGATTTGCCAAGCCCGGGACCGACCGCCCAGATGTCGAGTGGTTCGTTCAAGAGATCGCGGTATGACTTTATCGGCTTAACCATCGCCTCGGGAGCTGCGGCCGCCGCGACGATCTCGTAGATCTCCTCCGGCACGAAGACCTCAACCAGCCCGGCGCCGGCGCGCAATGCCCCTAACGAACATAGGATGGCCGCGCCGGTGAAACCGCGCGAGCCGGCTACAATCCCAATCCGGCCAAACTGATTCTTGTAAGAGGAATAGAGACGTCGCGGCAACAACTCGCGGAGCGATTCCGGCGCGGCCAGTTCGGCGCCGCCGCGTTTTCCCGGCGGTAACTCCGGGAGCGGCACGATCTCGAGGCGTCCCACAAAGTCGAGCGCACCATCCGCGATCAACCCGCTCTTCGCGCACCCGACCGTAATGGTGAAATCCGAGACAACGCAATCCTCATCTGCCGCTCCGGTGTCACCGTCGAGCCCGCTGGGCAGATCGACCGCGATGACATAGACGCCCCCTTTGCCTAACGAGTTAATTTCGCGACAGGCGCGGCGGATCGGTTCGCGCAATGGCGGATGGGCGCCGAGCCCAAGCAGACCATCGAGAATAATCGTCGGGTGATCGGCTTCACTTTTGCGGTCTGGCAGCGCCTGTAGTTCTTTTCTCGTTAGGGGGCTTAGTTTTTCTTCCGGAAAGATCAACCGGGTCTCGATTTTCCATCCGCTTTGCGCCAGGCAGCGCGCCGCGACAAAAGCATCCCCGGCATTATGCCCTTTGCCGGCGAAGACGACGCACTTTCCAGGTTGAGGAAAGAATTTCGCGATTGCGCGGGCGATCCCGGCGCCGGCCTGCTCCATCAACTCCTCGGCGGAAATGCCGCGCGCGAAAGCCGCTTCCTCGGCGGCCCGCATCTCAGCCGGAGTGATGATGGGCGAGCGCACTTTATTCTTCGTCGGAGTGCTTCGATTTCTTCTTCTTACTGCTGCTGGTGGAGCTTTTCTTTTTTGAGCTGCTACTGGAAGACTTTTTCTTCTTTGAACTGGAGGACGAGCTTTTGTGACGACTGCGGCTTCGGCTCGATTGCCGCGTGCGGGCATGATATTCGGGCGCCGCGCTCACGAAGTCATAGTAGTTAATGGGCTGCCGAATGGGCGCGGGCACATGAGTGAGTCCGGCGATGACCGGGCGATGAATCTCGGGCGGTTTCCCGATGATCCCATTGGCGATCCGTTGCGCGAGCCGTTCGCGATAGCTGACCTGCAGAGCCAGCCGGGCTTCGGTTGGGTTGGTAAGAAAACCGCACTCGACGAGCACGGCGGGGATCGAGGTGCGGCGCAGGACGAAATAACCGCGCCGGCGGATCCCGCGATTATCCGTCATGGTGCCGGCGACAACCTGGCGATGAATATTGGCCGCGAGCGCCGCGCTTTTCGTGCTGTAGTAATAGGTCTCGATTCCATTCGCGCCTTCACGGGTGGCGGAATTGAAATGGATGCAGACGAAGGCGGCGTCGCGATACTGGTTGGCGATCCGGACTCTTTCGCCTAACGAGACAAAGACGTCATCGTTGCGGGTCATGATGACGTGATAACCAGCCTGGCGGAGTTTTGCCCCGAGCCGTTGCGCAACATCGAGCGCCATCGTCTTTTCCGGCACGCGCTGTCCAGGAATTCCGCCGCGATCTATTCCGCCATGGCCGGGGTCGATTACGACGGTGGAAAAGTTGCGGGGCGCGGAGCCAGCCGAAACGGTCGGAAGAACGAAAGGAGCGAGCGCCACCAGGAACGAACCAAGGAGTCGGGCGCGCCAGGCGGCGCGTGCGAGGTGAGCCACCATTTCGTTAGTCTTCCGGTGGTAAGTTGGCGGGCCGATCGGATAATTTTGCCGGGGCCCGCCCGGCGACAGGCGCGATCGGCAGATCGCGCGCGCCACCGTGCACCGCGACAGCGCCGTCATCCGCGCGGCGCAGCTGCGGCATGCTGCGCGTCTGCGCGTAAGTCTCGTGTTTTAAGAGGCGGCCATCGAGTCCGATCACGGAATAGGACCAGACACGGGGGGCGGAGCATTGCAGGACATGGAGGTGATTGTCGCGATCCACTTCGGCATGCGGCTCGTCGAAAGCAATGACTCTGCCTAACGAGTAAGTCGCATAAACGAGGCTGTTCTGTTTGTCTTCTACTCGCACATAGAGCGAAGTGTGATCGGGGAAACGGTTGGTCATGAGCGAATAGGTGCGCACTCCGTCACTTGCCGGATCGCCGACCGTGCGTTGCCAGATCGGACGCGCGGAGGTGACCTCGAACACTTTTGCGCGGGCGTAAAAGAACTTGTTCAGGTCGGCAAAAAAGACATTCGCGCGCACGTGATAGACCCCGAGGTCGCCGATCGGAAAAAGGTCGGTGAGATTGATCTTGCGTGTGACGGAGGTGCCGGCGGCGATGTGCAAAGGCCCTTCCTGCGGCCGGCGGTTGGGCGCGATCAAGCGATCATGGTCGCCGGTAATCTCAAAGCCGTACCAGCTTTGGTCGCCATCGTCGTGCAGGTCGATATCGCGGCCGGCGAGATTCGTGATGGTGACGGTCGCCAGGACCGGCTCGTAGGCGATATATTGAAGCCGACTGAATTTCAGGTCGACTTGAATCTGGGCCCGCGCCGCGAGGGCGGTGCAGAAAAGCACCGCGAAAAGAAGGACGCTCCGGAACATAGGCGCGTAAAATACCGCAAGTCGTGAGAGATGAAAGTTGCGCCGCCGGCTCAGCGCCGTTTGCTCCGTAGCTTCACCCTTAAGCAACCGGTTTTGCGGCGCGCGACGAGCGGCTGACCTATCTCCGCTTGCTGGTGAAGGATTACCTGCATCACTGCGGCGGGGCAGTGTAGGGCGGCGGGAAAAGGTCGAGCAGCCGCCGGGGATCGGCGCGCACAGCCTGGAGCTGGTCCTTGTAATAAACGCGCACGATGTAGCCGAGGAATTGGCGCGGTCCGCTTTCGCTCGGCGTCGTCGTCCCGGCGGTCTCTTCCGGCTTGCGCGCGGCGCGCTGCGCTTTCTCGACCGACTCGGGCACTTCCGCCGCGGTCACGGCATCGGGAGAGGGTTCGGCGTGTTGCAGGCGCAGATAAGTGACATCCAGAACCTCGGTGCCGCTATCTGCCCAGTCGTGTCCGGGAGTGACCCACTCGTAGCTGACATCAGCATCGGTCAGAACGATCTTATCGTTGTTCACGACATCATAAAAAAAGACCTGGATCTTGACCTTGGTGTGATCGATCGGCGCGTCCGGCCGCACCTTTACCGCGATGCGCAGGAGGAGCTTGGTCTCCGCCTCCGGATCGGTTTCGCGTTTCAAGGTCGCTTCCGAAATGCCGAAGGTCGAACCCTCCGGAATCTCGGCACTCTCGCCGGCCTCGGTCACGCCGCTGTTTGAAGCCGCAGCCCTGCCACTCACGACCGGGATGCCGCCACGTAGCTTGAGTTCGGCCAGATCGTAAAGCGGACCGACTCCCGCGCCTAACGACTGAAGCCGGCGCCAGACTTCATTCGAGCGGTCAAAGAGCTGCATCGATTCATAGGTGAGGGCGAGCTCGGCCAGAATCTCAGCGTTCCCCGGGTCGAGCGCGGTCGCCTGTTGCAGTTTGGCAATGGCATTGGTTGTATCCCCTCGTTGCCGGAAGTTTTTCGCGAGTTGCAGGAGCGTGCCGGCGACTGATTCCGGCGGCGTCGCGACTGGTCGCACGGTGGTGGAGGGGACGCCAACCACGGCGGGTAACTGTACTGGTTTGGCCACGGGAGTTGCACTCGCCTTGGATTGCTCGAAAAGGCGCGCCTCGACCGCCGCGCGTTGCGTGGCCGTTTGCGCTTTCTCCTGCGGCCGTGTGAGGAGGTAAAGCGTCGCGATCACCTGAGCCGCCGCCACCGCGCCGAGCAGCGCCATCGCGAGGGCAAACATCCTCTCTGCACTCGTGCTGCTGCGAAGGGCGAGCATGCTCATGCGGGTGTCGTTCTCTAATCGAGCCCGCCGGAAAGTGTCAATCACCTCATCCGCCGAGCCCGTTGCTCATCGCCGCACCTCAAGCCAATCCCATGCCGCATGCCTCTGTTGCTCAGCGCGAGATATCAGCCTGGCTCAGGATCTTAAACCCTTCACCCTGCAAAACCGAAGAGGCACACTCCGCATCGTCAACGTGCATGACGAGTGCGGCGCGGCCGTGCGGACGAATGAGCAGGGGATAACTGAAATGCATGTTGACCTCGGCCATGAGCAGCGCGGCCAGCAGCTTGGAAAGCTCCGTGGCCGCTTCCTGCAATTCCACTACCACCATTTCGCAGATCCCGAAGGGAACGTTGTGCTCGTGAAAAATGTTTTCCGCCGTTTCCGGATCGCTTACCACGATCCGCGCGATCGCCGAGTCGGTTTGTTCGGCGATGCTGAGCGCGACGATATGGGAATTGCGGGTCGCGAGGAGCTTTACGATCTCGAGCATCGCGCCCACCTTGTTCGGCAGGAAAATCGAAAACTGCTTTACGAGTGGACCGCCGATATTCGAGGTGGTTTCAGGTAAATTAGGAGCCATAAGAGCTTGCTCCGGCGGGTCGGCCAATATGCCGGAGGGCGCGACAGCCTGGCAACCGAATAGTTACAATCGGGGCTGCCGTTCCAGCTAAGGAGTCGTTCGTCGAGATGACAACTGTCGACCCGTGCGAGAGTGAGGGCTTGAGCCGAATACTGGTCATCCGTGGCGGCGCGATCGGCGACTTCATTCTCACTTTGCCGGCGATCAAGCTGCTGCGGGACGCATTTCCTTGCGCCCATCTCGAAATTCTCGGCTACCGGCACATTATCTCGCTGGCCGAAGTGAGCGGCTACGCAAACGCGACGCGTTCGATCGAGTACGGTCCACTCGCGAGCTTCTTCGCGCCAGAGAGCGAGCTCGCGTCGGAGCTGGTGGAATACTTTCAGAGTTTTCAGCAAATCGTCAGCTACCTCTTTGATCCGGACGATATTTTCGCGTCCAACCTGCGCCGCGCCGGAGCGCGGAACGTGATCTGCGCTTCGAGCAAAATCAGCGATCGGGAACACGCCGCTCGGCAGCTGGCGCGGCCGTTGGAAAAGCTGGGCCTGTATCTGGAGAATGCGGCAGCGCAAATTTTGCCTAACGAGACGAGATTGCCCGATCCCAATTTGATTGCGATTCATCCCGGCAGCGGGAGCGAATCAAAAAATTGGCCGCTGCCGGGCTTCGTCGAAGTGGCGGGCACGTTCCTGGATCAAAATCCGGATCGGCGACTCCTGCTCGTCGGCGGTGAAGCCGACGCGGAACGCTTAACCAAACTGCGAGCGGCTTTGCCTAACGAGCGGCTTGAGATCGCTGAGAATCTTCCGCTCACCGCCCTCGCGAAGGAGTTGTGCAACTGCGCCGCCTTTATTGGGCACGACAGCGGCATTTCTCATCTCGCGGCTGCGGTCGGCACGCCGTCGTTGCTTCTCTACGGACCGACCGATCCAGCGATCTGGGCTCCGCAAAACCCGAATGTGCGGATCCTGCGCGGGCCGACTCTGCGGATGAAGGATATCGATCCGCCGGCGGTGATGATGTCGTTAGGCAAACTTATGAGCTGATGCGCATCGGCATGAGGACGTAAAGAAACGGGCTTTGAATCTTGACCACGCCCGGGCTCATTTCGTCGATCAGGTCGAGGAAGATTTCGTCCTCCGCGAGATTGCGCAGCGGCGCCATGAGAAACTCTGGATTGAAAGCAATGGAAAACTCGCGCCCTTTGTAAACGACTGGGAGCGATTCCTTCGCTTCGCCCACTTCCGGGGTGTTCGCGGTGATGTCGATGTTGTTCTTCGAGAAATTAAGTTTGATCGAGTTCGACTTATCGCTGGCGAGAAGTGAGACGCGACGGAGCGAGTTGAGCAAGGTTTCGCGCTCGAGGGTGACGCGCTCCTTCATCTCCGCGGGGATGACCTGCTTGTAGTTGGGATAATTTCCTTCGATCAACTTCGAAACGAGCAGCGTGTTATTGAGATCGAACGCGATCTGACCGCTGCCGACACTCACACGCACCTCGCCGTCATCGGTCAGCAAGCGCTGCAATTCGGTCACCGCTTTGGTCGGGACGATGATGTCGGTTTCGTGGCTGCGCGGGAACTCGAGATCGATGTCGGCCATCGCGAGCCTGCGCCCATCGGTCGCGACCAGGGTAAGTTTGTTGTCCTTGAAACTAAAGAGGACGCCGTTGAGAACGTAGCGCGTTTCGTCGGTCGAGATGGCGTAGGCGGTTTTGCGCAAACCATCGCGCAGGTCTTTCTGCGGGATCGTGACGACTTTTGAATCGTCGAACTTCGGGAGCGGCGGGAATTCCTCTTCCGGCAAGCCGAGGATTTTGAAAAAGCTTTGCCCGCTCCGAATCGAGGCGGCGTTTTTTCCATCCACATCGAAGGAGATTTCGCTCGAGGGCAGCTCGCGGATGATATTGAAAAGACGGCGCGCCGGAAGCGTGGTGGCGCCCTCTTTTTCGACCTGCGCTGCGAAGCTGCCGCGCACCCCGACATCGAGATCGGTCGTCGTTAGGCGAACTTCATTCCCGTTCGTCTGCATCAGGACATTGGACAGAATCGGAAGGGTCGTGCGGGTACTGACGACGTTCTGAACCTGCTGCAGACATTCGAGAAGTTTCTCTTTCGTGACGCTAAATTTCATGAAATCGGGAATGAGTCGTTAAGATGTAAAGCTTTCAATTTTATCCGGCAACCGCAATCTGCCGCAAAGCGACAAGCCGTGAATCGTAAATCGTGAATTATGATTCAGTCCCGCTCATTCCGCGCGCGGAGGAGCCGGTCGGCTTCTCTCCGATTTACGATTTGGCGATTCTCGATTTTCGGGGCCGCGGCCCCGCGGCCTAACGTTGCAGCGCGGAATCGATAAACGAAATCGTTTGCCGGATTTTATCCTGCTCTTTCATCCGCTTCTTCACCAGCTTGCAGGCATGCAGGACGGTGCCGTGATCGCGCCCGCCGAAAGCTTCACCGATCTCATTGAGCGACGCCTTCGTTAACTCGCGCGCCAGATACATCGCGATCTGGCGCGGAAACGCGATGTTGGCCGGACGACGTTTGCTCGTCATGTCAGCGAGACGGACATCGAAATGCTCCGCGACGCGCCGCTGGATCTGGTCAATCGTGACTGCACGGCGCGCTTCTTCCTGCAGAATATCCTTGAGCAAATGCTCGACTACTTCGTAGTTCAGCTCCCGGCCGCTGAGCGAGGCAAAGGAAGCCACGCGCATGAGCGCGCCCTCGAGCCGGCGCACGTTCGTCTTGATCCGATCGGCGAGGAATTCGTAGATCTCATCGCGCAATTTGATGTGCAGGGTGTGTGCTTTCTTGCGCAGGATGGCGAGGCGGGTTTCAACATCGGGCGGCTGCAGCTCCGCCGTCAGTCCCCATTCGAAACGTGAGACGAGCCGATGCTCAAGGTTGGCGATTTCCGAAGCTGGTCGATCGCTCGAGAGCACGATCTGTTTATGTCCATCGAAGAGGGTGTTGAAGGTGTGGAAAAATTCCTCCTGCGAGCGCTCTTTCCCGCCGAGAAAATGGATGTCGTCGATCAGGAGAAGATCGGATTGACGATAGCGTTTGCGGAATTTGACGAGGTTGTTGTGCTGGATCGCGTCGATGAACTCGTTGATGAAAAGCTCGCTTGAGAGATACATCACGCGGGTGTTCTTGCTGCGGGAGACGATGTAGTGGCCGATCGCCTGCATGAGGTGGGTTTTACCCAGCCCGACGCCGCCGTAGATGAAGAGCGGGTTGTAGGTCTTGGCCGGCGATTGCGCGACCGCGAGGCTGGCTGCATGCGCGATCTGATTGTCAGGCCCGACCACGAAGGACTCAAAAGTATTGCGCGGATTAAGACCGGCGCAGCTGCTGGCCCGGCTGACGGCAACAGGACTTTTTCCTTCGGCCGAGCTCGGCGGCGCGGCTCCATCGGAACCGGCGCTGGTATCGACCGCGCAAACAAATTTGACGGCACGTGGAGCGCCCAAAACGGAACTGATCGCACTCTGCAACGCGGCCATGTGATTACTCTCGATCCAGAATTGATAAATATTGTTCGGAACGAGAAGCGTGACCTCGTCGGTGGTCGCGCCGGTCAATTTCACGGCGGAAAACCAGCGCTTGAAAGTGTCGGCGCTGACCTGTGGTTTAAGAGCGGCAGAAATCTTCGTCCAGAGCTGGGCACACTTCTCGTCCATGGCGACTTGTTAACAGCGTTAGATAACGCCAGCGGCGCCGCGGAATCGAGAGAAACGAGGAGAAAAACCGTCCCCGCGGCGGTGAGAAGCAGCTCCGGCGGCGGCGAATGTGGGCCGAAGGAGCCGATGTAAAAGTTCGAAACACGAGGGAAAAACCGCATTTTTCGAAAGATCGCTGGCCCGCGAGTTCACCAGGGAAACCGCCGCAGCCATTACTGCTTCTGCACTCTGCTTTTTCTTCATACTTTCGGCTTGGTAGTTACACATTGCGCTTGTTCACATCTTGTTCACACCCGGTTTCGCTTGCTCCCGGCCTGCGGCTTCAGATTAGAAATCGGTCGCGCGGCTCACAAGAAAAAATCCGAATTTTATTTTGTTTTCCCGCACAAAAAGCTCTTGACGCAAAATGGAGTCTGACAGGTTGATTTTTGCGCTGGGGAGAGCTCGGGCTCGGGCTTTTGAGTTCGTTAGGGAGGAGACCATTCTTCGTTAGGGCCGCGCGCTCGGAACAAAATTTTTTGCGCAGTTGTGGTCCGCAAAAATGTTCGCGAAGCGATCAATTTGCCCGAACTTTAACGGCCAAAGAGGCAATGAATTTTTTCCCAAGAAGTGGCCGTCGCGAGCTCGGCGGAATTGCAATCGTGAGTCTGAGCGCGTTCTTCCTGTGCAACAGTTGTCTTACGCCGCCGTCGCCCGCGCCAGAAGTGAGGCACGTCGTGCTCATCTGGCAGAGCCATCCCGGGCGAAGCGCGGATCGCGCCGCGCTCATTCGGGCGGCGCATTCATTGCAGCGAATACCAGGTGTGGTACAGGTCGAAACCCCTCGCTCTGTCCCGTCGCTTCGGCCGGACGTCCGCCAGGATTACGATCTGGCGGTCGTGATCACGTTTCGCGATCGCGCGGCGCTCCTGCGTTATGAAAACGACCCGCGTCACTTCGAGACGATGCGACGATATCTGGGCCCGCTGGTGCGGCACTACGAAATCTACAACCTTACTGTTCGTTAGGCTAAACATGCGCTTCCTCGCGGTGATCACGACCCTTCTCGTTTTTTCCGCAGCCTCGATGGTGGCGGACGAAATTCCGCCGCCGTTTGGATTTCGCTGGAATGATCCGGCGAGCCGGGTGGAGAAAATCCTGAAGGGCGCGAAAGCCAAGATCGTCGAGCGGCAAACGCAGAACGGGCAGGAGGTCTGGACGGTGGAAGGTTTGATCCATCCCGGGCTGAAACGGACGCTTTTTACCTTCAAGGCAAGCGCGCTGAGCCAGGTCGAACTGCAATATGAGTATCCTGATTGGACGCTCGAGCATTACAACAGCCGGATGGGCGAAGTCCGCCGCTACTTTGATTCCAAATACGGCACTGGGCGACTCATCTCACGTTCGCGCGACAACGATACCGATGTGATTCAGACGCTGGTCGGTTACCAGTGGGTCGTCGGCAAATCTGCGCTCGAGCTCTTCTATTTTTCCGCGCAAAAGGAAAGCAACGTCTACCGCAACATCACCGTGACGTACAAGGCGATTTAGTTTTGATCGCGGGCAGCGGCAAGACGAGGGAAGGCGAAATCCAAAAACCGGTCTTGGGCGCACGCAAGTAATCTCTTCCCAAGCGTAAGGGGAGAGTGCTATAACAGCCATAACACCACAGGGCATGCACCTTTCACCTTGTTCTCATCTGCGCGGTTTCACGGTTTTGGTTGGCTGCCTCGCGCTCGCGGCCGCGATCGTTTTCGCCGCTTCCCAGCAGCAAAAGGTTGTTCTGACTCCGAGCGAAAACGATCTGGTTGTCCTCAATGG
>JAICXG010000196.1 GCA_025980625.1 Chthoniobacterales bacterium | reverse complement strand
GTGGTTTTTGGCTGCGCCGATCCACGCGGCGGCGCGGCCGGCAGCCTTTTGAACCTGCTCCAGAATCCATCACTCAACCATCAATGTGACATTACCTCCGGGGTCCTGCGGGAGGAATGCGCGGAGCTATTGCAGAGTTTCTTCCGCGAGAAACGCGCGCGCGAAGTCAGCGATGAATCGCATTGCTAACTCCGGCTTAGTTATTCTGGCGGGGCTTGCCACCGCCGTTCTCGCCTACTTTGGCACTGGCTTGCACGCGCTCTGGCCATTGCTCTGGTTGGCGCCCATTCCGGTCCTCACGATCGCCCCGAGGCTGGGCGCGGGCGGGGCCTTTCTTCTCGCATCAACTGCGTGGTTTACGGGTGAGCTAAATCTGTGGACCTACTTTACCAGGGTGCTCCAAATTCCATTGCTTCTCGTGCTGGTTTTTCTTCTTATACCAGCGGCTATCTTTGGCCTGGGAGTTATCTTCGCTCGCAGCTTTCTCCGACGGCAATCGCCAGTAGCCGCGGCCCTCGCTTTTCCTGTGTTCTGGGTCACGTGGGAGTATCTCAGTGCAATTACTTCGCTCCATGGCACCTTCGGCAACGTGGCTTACAGCCAGATGAAGTTTTTGCCTGCGATTCAGATCGCTTCAATCACCGGCATCTGGGGAGTCACTTTCATTCCTTTCCTCTTTGCCAGCACCGTCGCAGTGCTTCTCAGTGGCACCGGCAAGTCATCCATGCGGGTTAGCCTCGTTTTCGCGGTTGGCGTGGTGTTGTGCGCCGCGCTTCTCTTTGGCGAATGGCGGCTGCGATCGCACTCGGCTGCGCCCACAGTCAAAGTCACTCTTATCGCCAAGGATGTGCCGCTAAGTGTCTATCTCGGCTCGGAAGAGAAATCCCTGCAACTCTTACGCGAGTATGCCGAGGAAATAGGTCGTGTGACTCCAGCCAGGACTCAGGTTGTAGTGCTGCCCGAGAAGATTGCGCGCGTCAACCCGGATGCGCTTCCGCAGGTGGACGCCCTTTTTTCCTCCGTCGCCACTGCCACCGGAGCGGCGGTCGATGTTGGCCTGGTGCGGCGTGATAGCTCGGGCGGGTTTAACTCTTCGCGCCTTTATTCGCCCGACGGCAGAACCGTCACAACCTACGACAAGCATCATCTCCTCCCCGGAGTCGAGCCGGAGCGACCGGGCACCAAACGAGTCACAGTCGAGCAGCCTGGCGGTCGTTGGGGTTTGCAGATCTGCAAAGACATGGATTTCCCGCAACTCAGTCGCCAATATGCCGGTGACGGCGCCAACTTGCTGCTTGTGCCGGCGTGGGATTTCAATGTTGATGGCGAGCTGCACGCGCGGATGGCCGTGCTGCGGGCGGTCGAGAATGGATCTGCCCTCGCGCGTTGCGCGCGCAACGGACTGCTAACTCTCGCTGACAGTCACGGTCGTATCATCGCCGAGAAACCGAGCGCACTCGGGCGCTTCGTATCCCTCGCTGGCGACTTACCGGTGCCTGCCGGCAACACATTTTACAGCCGCGCCGGCGATTGGTTTGCCTGGCTCTGCGTCGCGGCCTTTGGAGTCCTGTTCATCACCGCTGTTTTGCCGAATCGCGCACGACCCTTTTCAGCGTCTCGACAAGCAAGTTCGCGCTCGTAGCTTTCGTTTCAATGCTGGTTACGAAACGCGAGACTGATTCGGTCGCGACTGAGCCTGCCTTGCGTTGCACCAACATCGAGCGCTACCTCGGCGAGGAAGAGGAACGCGTGCATGCGTTGCGCGGTATCTCGCTCACGCTCGAACCGGGCACGGTGCACGCTGTGGTCGGGCCGTCGGGCTGCGGAAAAAGCACGCTCCTTTATATCCTTGGTTTGCTCGATCATCCCGACGGCGGTGAGGTCGTGATCGATTCGGAGGTGGTCTCCAATCTGCCCGACGCGGTGCTCTCGCAGCGGCGCAACGAATTGCTCGGGTTCATCTTTCAGTTCCATTTTTTACTGGAGGATTTTACGGCGCAGGAGAATGTCATGATCCCAATGCGCCGGCTTGGTCGCCTAACGGAAAGTGAAATGCGTGCGCGGGCGGCGGAGCTGCTCGCGGCCGTCGGTTTGGGGAGGAAGATCATGCGCCCGAGCCGCCATCTTTCCGGTGGCGAACAGCAGCGGGTAGCGATCGCCCGCGCCCTCGCGAACGACCCGCGCATTATCCTGGCTGACGAGCCGACCGGTAATCTCGACACTCATAACTCGAATCGCGCCTTTGATCTCTTACAGGAAGTCGTGGTGCGCGGCGGGAAAGCGCTCCTTCTCGTGACTCATAACCGCGGAATCGCCAGCGCCTGCGATTGGATTCACGAGATGCAGGACGGGCGCATTGTCTCGACCCATCCGCGCGGACGGGTGGCGGTGGTTTCGTGAGCACGGCCGTCTCGACCGCAGCGGAGATTCCGCCGCCGGAGTTGCGCGCCGGGCCTGACCACGTCGGGAAGGAGTTGAAGCGCGGCATGTTCTTCAACACCATCGCGCTGCTCGCTTCGAATTTCCGCGGCGTCTTCACCTTCCTCATCGCGCGAATGCTCGGGGCGGCGGCGCTCGGCACCTTCCTCGTGGCGTGGGCCACGACCGATATCCTGAGCAGGATCGGATTGTTCGGCCTCGATAACGCGATCATCGCTTTCATCGCGCGCTCGGAAAGGGCAGGAGATCATGCGCGCAGTCGAGCACTCTTTCATCTCGGCGCGCTGCTCGCGGTGATGCAAAGCGTGGTCACGGCCGCGCTTGCCATCGTCGTGGTGCAGCTTGCCGGGACCCGGCTCGGCTTCGACCCGCAAGTCGTTGCCGTGCTTTCGCTGCTCCTCTGCGCGATGCCGGGAGTAAATCTTTACCGCACCTGCACCGCCGTCTCGCGCGGGATGAAAGTGATGAAGCACGACATCTGGTCGCGCGGTTTGACGGAGTCGACCGTGACGACGCTCGCCTTTGTCGGCGCCGTGCTGCTCGGCTGGCGAACCTACGGCGCGGCGATCGGTGCGATCATCGGCACCGGCGCATCGGGGCTTGTCGCGCTTGCGCTCGCTTCCTCGCTCTTTCGTTCGGCGCCCTCGGCTCACGGGGTCATCTCCTATCGGCGGGAAGCGCGCCGGCTCCTCGGTTATTCGGCTTCGATCAGCGGCTACGACCTGATCAATTCTTTTATCGTTAGGCTGGATGTCATCATGCTCGGCGCTTTCGTCGGGCACGCTCCGGGGGTGACGCTTGCCCGGGTCGGCATCTACGGCGCGGTCGTGGAAGTGGCCAACGGCTTGCGCAAGGTGAACCAGACCTTTACTCCGATCTTCGCCCCGGTCGTCGCGCGCATGACTGCGGATGGCGACCAGCGCGACGCGGCGGCGACCTTCGCGCGCGTTGCGCAATGGATGCTTTGGGTGCTGTTGCCGATGCTCGGCGTGCTGGCATTCGCCGGCGGGCTGATGCTCACCATCTACGGCCAAACCTTTCGGCAAGGCGCGCCATGGCTCGACGTGGTGGCGATCGCCTGCGGCGCGAACACTTTTGTCGGCCTGGCCGAGACGGTCATCATGGTGCAGCGGCCCGGGATCAATCTGGCGAACTCGATCATTGCCTGCATCGTGGCGGTGCTGGCAAACATTGCCTTCATCAGTTTGTTCGGAGTGATCGGCGCTGCCTTTGGAATTCTCCTGCCTTACCTGCTGCTCGGCGTTTTGCGCCATCGCACCTTGCGACTGGTGTTCGGCTGGGAACAGCCCTGGCGCAACGTCGCGCCGCCGGTGATCGCAGCCATTATCGCGCTCGCACTCGCGATTCCCATTCGTCTGCTCCTGCATGGAATCCTCAGCGAAGTGCTCTCGGCGATCGTCTTCCTTCTCGTCTTCGGTCTCGAATGGTGGTGGTTCCATTACCGCCGGGAGCGGGTCGCACGATGAAGAAAATTTTCCTGACCGGCGCCAGCTCCGGCATCGGGCGCGCGATCGCGGAGGCGGCGAGCGCGGCCGGTCACGAAATCTGGGGGACGGCGCGAAAGGCCGAGCGCGTCCCGATCCTTCCCGGAGTGCATCGGCTCGCGCTCGATTTGGCCGAGCGCGAGTCGTTAGGCGAAATCTTCCGCGCGGCATGGCGCGAAGCGGAAGGCTTCGACGTGGTCATCAACAACGCCGGGAGCGGCTACTTCGGCCCGGCGGAATCGCTCCCGCCGGCGGAGTTGGCGCGACATTTTCAAGTCCTGGTCTTCGGGCAGATCGAGCTGCTCCATCTCGCGCTCGCCGCCATGGGCGAAGAGGAGCGCGGGCTGATCATCAACGTCAGCTCGCTCGCCTCGCGCCTGCCGGTGCCATTCATGGCGGCCTACAACGCGGCCAAGGCGGCGCTCGCTCTTTACACGATGTCGCTCCAGTTGGAATTGCCTAACGACAAAATCCGGCTGGTGGATTTGCAGCCGGCTGATATCAAGACGCATTTCAACGATGCCATTGCCAGAGTGGAGAGAAACGATCCGCGCCTCGCCAGGACGTGGCAGGCGGTCGATCACAACATGAAGACAGCGCCGCCTCCTGAGTTAGTGGCCCGGCATGTCGTCAGGCTGATGGACGCGCCGAATCCGCCGCCGCGGATCATGCTCGGCGGCTTCTTCCAGGCCTCGGTCGCGCCGCTGATTTTTCGCTTTCTCCCGCAGCGACTCCGCCTCTGGGGTTTGCGCCAGTATTATCGAATCTGAGCGATGGATCGAATAACTGACGCGGTCGTGTTGATGGCCGGCAGTGGCTCGCGCTTGCGCACTTCAGGCGAAGTGTTGCCCAAGCCGCTCATTTCCATTCTGGGGCGCCCGCTCATCTGTTACGTGCTCGAGGCGCTGGAGAAGATCGGGGTGCGCAACCTGCACATTGTCGTCGGGCTGCACGGCGGCGCACTTGCCGAAGCGATGCGGGCGCTCGTTCCCTCGGCGATGCGGCTTAACACCATCGTGAATCCCGAATCGCAGAAACAGAACGGACTCTCTGTGCTTTGCGCGGCCGGGCAAGTGCGCGAGCCGTTTTTCCTCACCATGGGCGATCATCTTTTCGATCCCGCCGTGCTCGATCGTCTCTTTCAGCAGGGTGATCGTGACAAATTAAATCTCGCGATTGATCGCAAGCTCGACGCAATCTTCGATCTCGACGACGCGATGAAGGTGCAGACGCGCGGCGGCCGCGTGCTGGCGATCGGGAAACAACTCGCGACTTACGACGCGATTGATACCGGCGTATTTCTTTCCCCTAACGAGCTCTTCGATTTCCTTGAACGC
>JAICXG010000336.1 GCA_025980625.1 Chthoniobacterales bacterium | reverse complement strand
TGCCCACCGCATAGGCGGCAAAGGTCACCGGCATCAATCGCCGCAGGCCACCCATCTTGCGGACATCCTGCTCGTGATGGCAGCCGTGAATAACCGAGCCGGAGCCGAGAAAGAGAAGAGATTTGAAGAAGCCATGCGCGAGCAGGTGCATGATGCCAGCGGCAACGCCTCCTACACCCAGTGACACCATCATTAGTCCGAGCTGCGAGACGGTCGAGTAGGCCAGGATGCGCTTAATGTCCGATTGGGCGAGAGCGATGAAGGCCGAGATGAGCGCGGTCACAACCCCGACCCAGACGACAACGGCCAGTGAGGTTGTGACTCCGTTGATCGCGCCTAACGAGAAAAGCGGATAGACACGGGCAACGAGGAAGACACCGGCCGCGACCATGGTGGCGGCATGGATGAGGGCGCTAACCGGTGTCGGGCCTTCCATCGCATCCGGTAACCAGACGTGAAGCGGGAATTGCCCTGACTTACCGACCGCGCCGCAGAAAATGAGCAACGCGATCAAGGTAGCGCTTGCCCCTAACGAAAGAAGAGCGGTTCGTTCAAGCGCGCCGCTTCCACCATCGTAGAAGAGGAGGGTCCCGCTCCGGCCATACAGCCAAATCATTCCGAGGAAAAACCCAATGTCGCCGACCCGAGTGGTAATAAAGGCCTTTTTCGCCGCGGCCGCGGCGCTCGGTTTGTGAATCCAAAACCCGATGAGAAGATAGGAGGAAAGTCCCACTAATTCCCAGGAGATGAAAAGGAGAAGAAGACTATTCGCGATTACCACCCCGCACATGGCGGCCGAAAAGAAAGAGAGATAGGCGAAGAACCGGGTGAAATGCGGGTCGTCTGCCATGTAACCGACGCTGAAGACAAAGATGCACAGACTTACAAGCGTGATCATGATCAGCATCGCGGCCGCGAGCGGATCGAGGACAAAGCCCAGCCGGAGTGCCTGCCCGCCAAAGGTAAACCAGGTGAAATTATAGAGCGCGCGATAGCCGGTCACCCTCACTGTCGGGCAAAAGACAGCGACCGAGAAAATCAGTGCAATGACCTGGCCAACAATCGCGAGACCGGCCGCAGCGGAGCGAGCTGTGTTCGTTAGGCTAAGGATGACAAGCGAAAGTGCAAGCGGCACTGCCGGGATGAGCCAGAGATGAGCGACGATCCAGTGACTCATCCTTTGAGCTCGTCGATTTGGTCGATGTTGGTCGTCCGGTAATGCCGATAAACCGCGATCACGAGCGCGAGTCCGACGGCTGCTTCGGCGGCGGCGATCGCAATTGCAAAGATCGTGAACATTACGCCGGTGGGCGGAGCCGGCTGCGGACCGAAACGCCAAAAGGCGATGAAGTTCAATCCCGCCGCCGCAAGCATCATCTCGATACCAAGGAGGATGAAGATCGCATGACGGCGGCTGAGCGCGGCGAGCAGGCCGATACAGAAGAGGGCGGCCGAGATGATGAGAAAAAGTTGGAGCGTCGGGATCATCGCGGAGACTGAAGAACCTCACTCATCGTTTTTCCTCCATGACGATGACGAGGGCGCCGATGAGTGCGGCAGTGAGAACCACTCCAAGACATTGCAGCGGCCAAATGTAATCGGTCATGAGTAATTGACCGATCTGTTTCACGGTCAGACCGGGGAAGGGCGACGCGGCGACCGCGGTCGCAGACGATTTCAAAATTGCCCAGAGTAGCCCGGCAAAGACAAGAAGAGCGATGAGCGCACCACTCCAGTGGAAACCATGCTCTGTCTCCATGTCGCGCCGGGTGAGAAGAATCGTGAAGACGATCAGGACTGCGACCGCGCCGACATAGACAAAGACCTGGACCAGGCCGACGAATTCCGCGCCTAACCAGAAGTAAAGCGCCGCCACTCCGATAAAGGCGGCCGCGAAACAGAGGGCGGCATGGATCAGCCTGGGCATGGTCGCGGCAGCGAGGGCGGCGGCGAGCATCGCGATCGCGATGACGAAAAAGGCAACGCTGCTCATTCGGCAAAACGATAGGTGCGCGGCGCGAATTTCTTCCCGGTGTCGAGGAAGAGAGAGAGGGCAAAGTACGCGAGAGCGACCACGCCTAACGAGTAAAGCCAGCCGGCAAGGCCGCGGCCCGCGTAATGCCAGACGGCCGCGGCGAGGATGCAGGCGAAGGCCATCGGGAGACCAAACTTCCAGGCGAAATTCATCACCTGATCGACCCGAATGCGCGGGAGCGTGCCTCGCACCCAGATGAAAACAAAAATGAGCACGCCCAATTTTGCGAAAAACCAGAGCCAGGAAGGAACGAATTGAAGGAACGGGAGCGGCGCCTGCCAGCCACCGAGGAAAAGTGTGACCGCCAGGCCGCTGACCGCGAACATGCCAAGATATTCCCCCATGAAAAAGATCGCGTACTTAAAACCGGAATACTCCGTCATATGGCCGGCCACGATCTCCGATTCACCTTCCGGGACATCGAAAGGCGTGCGATTCGATTCCACCAGGCTGGAGACAAAGAAGACAATGCAGGCCGCCGCGCCCCAGGGCGTGAGGACAAACCAGCGCGGGATAAAGCCTAACCAGTAGCCGCCCTGGGCGGCGACGATTGCATCCGGCGTGAGCGACCCCACGATCATCACGACTGGCAGGACCGTGATGATGAGCGGCAGCTCATAGCTCACCATCTGGGCGAT
>JAICXG010000186.1 GCA_025980625.1 Chthoniobacterales bacterium | reverse complement strand
GAATATCGCAAGTTACTCGGGGCTTACTTCGGCCCGGGCGTCGTGCTGGATGCGGAACTGGATCTCGAATGTCTGCGCATCCCGCATTTCTACAGCGCCTTCTACGTTTACAAATACGCGACCGGACTGTCGGCCGCGGTCGCGCTCGCCGAGCGGGTGTTGAGCAATACGCCCGGCGCGGTCGAGGCCTATCTCGGCTTTCTGAAATCCGGCGGGTCAAAATTTCCGCTTGAGACCTTGCGCGAGGCCGGCGTCGAGATGGCTTCGCCGGCGCCGGTGGAGAGCACACTCCGGCTCTTCGAGCGGCGGCTAAACGAACTCGAAGCGCTGCTCTGATTCCTTATTCCCGCGGTCTAGAACTGACGGTGCTCGGACTCTAGAACCGCCGAAGGAATCTTCTCTCGCGCTTCGAAGACATTGAACGCATTTGCAAGACTGCTACGGGCTTGTCCCTTCAATTCGCGCGGCCAGCCAGACAGCGCTGAAGCTCGTCCACGAAATAAACATCTCTGGCTCTTCGTACGCACTCACAGCGAGATTAGATGGCGACCAGTTGCCATCAAAATCCGGCGCGTTCGGGTCTGGGCTTACAACCAACCAAGTCCGCACCCCCTTTTCCAAAGCAATCCCAGGGTCGGGAAATGTGACTTTCGTCAACCCACAGCACTGGCCGAAGATTGGAATGTCACTCGTGCTCGCCTCGCCTCCAGGCAACGGCGTACCCGGCACGCCATCATTGTCGCTATAAAGGCCAAGACGCACCAGTTTCTCACCGCCCTGCCAGCTCACGGCTGCTCCAATTGTTCTAGCATGCACATCCGCCCGTGGTATGAAAGGAAGCGCAAACCAGATTTCCCCACCGGCTTTGCTTCCCCGAATGGGAACCCCTTCGTTGAAATCGTAGCGATCATCAAGGGTCGGACCGAGGTTTGTGAAAATTGTAATGTTGCCAGCGCGTGTTGCCCTTTTCCGAGATAAGTTTTCAACGCTCGTTACATTACTCGCTTCGGCCGTCTGCACCTTTGTCCCTCGGATTTGGGCTGCCGGCCACTGACCCGGGCTCGCATCCCATTGGTCGGGCGGCTCGAGACTGGCATGGGCGGCACGGTTGGAGAGGCGCCATTCGCCGTGAAAAGTTGGGGCGTTCTCATCGTCCGGCGTTAAAGCCAGCCAGTAGTGGACACCGGCGGACAAAAGGACGCCGTCGTTAGGCAAAGTCACCTTGGCCAGCTGGCAGCAATCGCCGTCGTCAGGCATTTGGGTAATGACGCCCTGCCCGCCCGGCAGAGGGTCGCCAACCGTGTGGGTAACTTCAGTGTCGCTGTATAGGCCCACGTTGACCAGCTGGGTTCCGAAACATATCCGAGTGCAACCAACAGCACTTTGGCTTGCACATCCTCTTTGGGAATGATCAGGATCGCGCTCGAGGACTCCGTCGGCCCGATCGCGTCCCTGCCGGCAATCGGAAAAGAACTCTCGCTGTTGAAGCGATTTCGGAGGGTTGCTCGAGGTTGCTAAAAATGATGTCGGGCGCTTCCGCCGAGTTCAATTCATCGTAAGAAATCACCTCGGACGATGCGCCCGGGACACTCTGCTGGGCGAAGCCGGTTCCGGCGGTCAGTACGCCAGCGAAAGCTGCGAGGGCAAATTGTTTCATGGTCGTTTTAGCCGTCTTCATGGCCTTAGCATACCGAGCGCGTCATTCGGGTGGCAAGCCTTTTGGCAACGCCGTTTTGGCTCCGAAAGACTTTCTTTTGATGACGATCGACATTGGTTCGGCGGCAGAGCGCATGAGACCTCACGATTCCTGCCGCGAGCTTCGATAAGCGGAGCATACAGAGACGGCCCGCGATTTGCTTTTGCCAGAAGCCGATGAGGCTTGAATGGCAATTGCGCACCGCTTGCGGCTACGCCGAACTCGGGATGGACCGCGAATCGATCGCGGCGCTCAACGAAATTCCCAAAGCGCAACAGGATCGCCCCGAAGTGCTGCAATTGCGCCTCCATCACCTGATGATGCGAAAGTGCTGGAAACGCGCCCTCACCTTCAGCCGCAAACTTTGCCGGATCGCGCCCGATTGCGGCGCCGGATTTCTCCACGCCGGCTTTTGTTTGAACCAGCTCGGCCGCACGCAGGAAGCGCGCGCGATGTTGCTCAAGGGTCCGCCCGCGTTACGCCGCGAACCGATCTATTTTTACAACCTCGGCTGCTACGAAGCGCTCCTCGGTTACCTCAGCCAGGCGCAGCGCCATCTCCGCATCAGTTTTGAGATGGATCCCACTTTTCGCGAGATCGCGCGGAAAGATCCTGACCTGCGGGCGATCCAGGAATTTTTGTAGACCGCCGTCGAGCTCTTCGAAGCGTTTGCGGTTGTGAAAACATCGCGGTAACTGTTCGCGCCACAATGCCCAACGAAACTGCCACTGCCACTGTCACTGCAACTGCCACCGCCCCCTATTCCCGCACCAATCCATTTCCCGCAAAAATGCTGGTCAACCGGCGCTTAAACAGTCCCGATTCGGAAAAAGACACGCGTCATTTCGAACTCTCGCTCGAAGGCTCCGGCCTGAGCTACGAAGTCGGCGAATCGGTCGCGATTTACCCGACCAATTGCCCGGACCTGGTCGATGAACTCCTGCAAACACTCGGTGCGAACGGAAACGAGCCTGTGCCTAACAATCGCGGGGTCCCGACCACTTTCCGCGAAGCCCTCCTGCGCGACTACAGCATCACCCAGCCGACACCGCGCATGCTGCGCGCGATCGCCGAGCGCGCTTCCGCCGCCCCGCTGCTCAACGAGTTGCTCGATCCGGCACGCAAACAGGATCTCGACACTTATCTCTACGGGATGGAGATGATCGATTTTCTCATCGAGCATCCCTCGGCGAAGTTCGAAGCGGCTGAGTTCGTTAGTCTCTTGGCCAAGCTACAGCCACGACTCTATTCGGTTGCCTCCAGCCTGAAGGCTTATCCGGATACGGTTCACTTGATCATCGATGTCGTGACCTACGAAAGTCACGGGCGGAAACGCAAAGGCGTTTGCTCGACTTTTCTCGCTGACCGCTGCTCCGAGTGTCCGGTGCCGGTCTATCCGAGTAAGTCGAAATTTCATCTCCCGGAAGATAGTGAGGCGCCCATGATCATGGTCGGACCCGGCACCGGCGTGGCGCCGTTTCGTGCCTTTCTGCAGGAGCGTAAAGCGGTCGGCGCGCGCTCGAAGGCCTGGCTCTTCTTCGGCGCGCAACGCGAGAAGAGCGATTTCTATTACCGCGAAGAATTCGAGCAGTTTTTGGCTGATGGTTGGCTGACGCGGCTTGACACTGCTTTCTCGCGCGACCAGGCGCATAAGATTTATGTGCAACACCGGATGCTCGGCGCGGCCGGCGAGGTTTGGAAATGGCTGGACGAAGGCGCCTATTTCTATGTTTGCGGTGACGCAAAGCGTATGGCCAAGGACGTGGATGCCGCGCTCCGCCAGATCCTGCAACAACAGGGCGGCTTGAGTGTCGAAGAAGCGAACGGTTACGTCGAGAAGCTGAAAAACGAGAAACGTTATCGCCGCGACGTCTACTAGAAGCCATAGCCATCTCATAAATCCAAAAAGCCGGTCATCGCGAGCGAAGTCGAGGGATCCCGACGCGCAAGCTTTAAGGTGACTTCCACGGGATCCCTCGACTCCGCTGCGCTCCGCTCGGGATGACACGCTATTTATGGGATGGCTTGTAGATACTCCGGCCGCAGTGGCTTTCTTGTCCCTTCGTCTGGCCAGAGGTTCTCGTCTGCCAGACTTACAACCTAAGACTCTAGCTGACTGTCGGCTGATCGGCCGCCAGAACGTCTAATCTGCGGGGTTACTCGGCCCCGCCAGGGCAATTCTACAGCGGCCGGCGAGATTGTGCGCCACGACACGGTGGCACGCAGGTTTCGATCGAGCCGCGATCTTCTTTGCATGCAAAAGCGCAAACTCGGTAAGAGCGGACTGGAAGTATCGGCGATCGGGCTCGGCTGTATGGGGATGAGTTTCTCCTATGGCCCGCCCAAGGATAAGCAGGAAATGACTGCGCTGCTCCACACAGCCGTGGAACGGGGCGTCACCTTTTTCGATACGGCGGAGGTGTATGGGCCGTTTCTGAACGAGGAACTGCTGGGCGAAGCGCTCGCGCCATTCCATGGGCGAATAGTTATCGCGACAAAGTTCGGGTTTGACCTAAGCGGCAATGACAAGCGGCCGGGGCTCACAAATCTGAACAGCCGGCCGGAGCACATCGGCGAGGCGGTGGCGGGTTCGCTCAAGCGGCTCAAGTTGGAGGCGATCGACCTGCTGTATCAGCATCGGGTTGATCCGAACGTGCCGATTGAAGATGTCGCCGGCGCGGTCAAGGAACTCATCGAGCAGGGAAAGGTGAAGCATTTCGGGCTGTCCGAACCGGCGGCGCAGACCGTGCGGCGGGCACACGCGGTGCAGCCGGTCACCGCGCTGCAAAATGAGTATTCGCTCTGGACTCGCGGACCGGAGACGAACGGCATCCTCGATGTGTGCGAGGAACTGGGAATCGGGTTTGTGCCTTATAGCCCGCTCGGCAAAGGGTTCCTGACCGGCGCGATGAACAAGGGCAGCAAGATCAGCGAGGATGATTTCCGCAAAATCCTGCCGCGTTTTACTCCGGAAGCGATGGAGAAAAACCAGGCGTTGATCGATCTGCTAAAAGACATCGGAGCCGAAAAGAAAGCGACGCCAGCGCAGATCGCGCTCGCCTGGTTGCTCGCGCAGAAGCCGTGGATCGTGCCGATTCCCGGCACGACCAGGTTAGATCGGCTGGAGGAGAACATCGGAGCGCTCGATGTTGAGCTAACCAAGCCCGATCTCGACGAGATAAAGCAAGCGCTGTCGGAGATCGAAATCGAAGGCGAACGCTATCCCGAGCATCTCATGAAGACAATCGGTCGCTAAGCATTGCTTACCGGGCGCGGAAAACAGGTGAGAATCACTGATGATTCCAGTGACCCGGTCTTTAGGGTTATAACCTCGTCGTCCCGCTGCGACAGCGGGATTAGCGTCCTTTTCTGTCTCTAACTGCATTTCAGAGGTTACTTGACATTGGGAATCTTCACGATACTGCCTTTTGCCTGCGGATCCTTTGGATCCTTCACCACCGTGACGAACAATTCTTTCTCGCCTTCGCCGAAGGCAACGTTGGTCGTGCCATCACCTGCCGCGATCTCGAAGACATGGAGAAGCCTGCCCTCGGGAGATATCTTCAAAATCTTGCCGCCAAACCATTGGGCCACATACATGTCACCCTTGCTATCGATCTTCATGCTATCGGGTCCAAGCCACCAGGATTCGGCCTTGTCTTTCACGAGAAGGTTGAGCAGGGCAAAATTTGATCTGTGACTCAACGTGCCGTCGTCGTTGATTGTGAACTTCAGGATGCAGTTTCCGACTGTTTCGCTGACGTAGAGAGTCTTTTGATCAGGCGAGACGCCGATTCCATTGGCGTAGTTAAGGTCATTCGCGACCTCAACCCATTGCTGACTGTGCGGCGCGAGATAGACAATTTTTCCGATCACGGAGGTGGGCAGGTCTACGTATGGGCCGAAAACTGTGGCATAAGCGCCGCCATTTGCGGTG
>JAICXG010000277.1 GCA_025980625.1 Chthoniobacterales bacterium | reverse complement strand
GGGCTGCGCCTTGACCGCGTCTTTGAGAATATCGATCGCGCGCGGGTAATCACCCTGTTGGGTAAGGAGATAAGCGACGCGCGTCGCGAGATCGACTTCGCCGGGATCGACATTTAGCACCCGCTCGAAAGCGGCCAGTGCCTGCTCGGCTTCACCGTCATCCTGTAAATCGAGCGCCCGCACGTAATCGAGTAAGGCCCGTGCCTTGCGTTCGGCCTCCGGTTTGAGGGCAAGGTCCTTGGGTGGGTGAAGCACGACCGAGTCGTCCTGCCGCGGTGGAACGGCAGGTGTGGAAAGTGGGGCTGGGCGCCGCACCTCGAGCGGACGCGCGCTCGCTACGGAAACGAGCAGAAGCCAGCAGCCAGCGAGCAGGATGATTCCCACGCTTGTGCCGCGAAACATTTTCCTACTACTCATCGGCACAAGGTAGCGCGGCGCATCGGTTTGTCATCCGGTCCGCGGCCGGTGCAAGTCCTTAGGTCTTTGCTGTGTGCGGCGCGGCCATTTTGCGATATTGCTCGGCGCGAACCGTGGCTGGCGGAAGCTTCGCCTAACGAGACTGGGTCTGCGACTGGCAAACGGAGCGGCAGTAACCTGGGACGGCCGCGCCGGGCTATGCTGTCTTGATCGGACGCAGATTAAAGCCCGCGTTACGAAAGGCGGAGCGGGCTTTTTTGCCGGTCGGCTGGCTGCCCTTAAATTTACGACTTGTAGCGCAAACGCTTCTTGTGGCGGTTTTCTTTCATCCGCTTGCGGCGTTTGTGCTTGGAGATTTTTGCTTTTCGTCGTTTTTTCAGAGAGCCCATAGAGGAGTTTCTCGATGCCAGTTTCCGATTGGCCAAGGCCCGGGTTTAGAAATGACACCGTGCGACCGAACCCGGTCGCGAGCAGCGAAGGTAAAGGGATTGCGCCAGTTGGCAACTCATTTCGAGAGGAGACGCAAATCGCGTGCGCCGAGGCGGTCATGGGCTGCCTCCCGCGCATGGAGTAGAAAAACGCGACCGGCCCCTGCGCTGGCGGCGATTGGTGGGTGTGCACGTCTCAATTCCAGAGGCCCGGCTGGGAACGAGACGGGCAGTTTTTCCAACGACATATCAATTATGAAAAAGATCAAAGCTGTCTGTGTCTTAGCGGTCCTCGCCCTCATCTGCGGTCTCGCCGGTTGTGCGACGCAACCAACCACAACCACGACCACCACTGAGACAACGACTTCGCCGATGAATCGCAACGACAATAACGGGCTGGCCTCTTTCCTTCATTAAGAGGGCTGCGCTGGAGGGCTAGACAGCGCGCCGCGATCAATGGCCTCGGCTAGAGCAGCGCTCGTAACTGCTCGACGTGTTCGGCCGGTTTTACCTTTCGAAGAATGGCAGAGATGCGCCCGCGCGCGTCGATAACAAAAGTGGTGCGCTCGGTCCCCATGTATCGCTTGCCATACATGCTCTTCTCCACCCAGACACCGTAGTCATTGACGATTTTCTTGTCTGGATCGGAGAGGAGCGGGAAGGGGAGTTGGTACTTTGAGATGAAGTCTTCGTGGCTCTCCGGCGGATCGATACTCACGCCGAAGATGTGAGCGCGGCCATCGAACTCGCTCCAGGCGTCGCGTAATCCACAGGCCTGCGCAGTGCAACCGGGCGTATCGTCTTTCGGATAGAAATACAGCACCACCGGTAAACCGCGGAGATCGGTTAGCCTAACGACTTTGCCGTTGCCATATTTCCCGCCGACCGCGGTGGCGGCGAAATCGGGCGCGCGCTCGCCGACCTTCAATTCTGCAGTGTTGGCGCTCATGATATGGAAGAGGATAATCAGCACACCGCCGGTCACAACCGCCGGCGAGGTGATTTGTGTTCGCCTTTCGCGCGACGCTGGGTCAAACTCCTGCGCCGGAGCGGACTTCGTTAGTCAAAATTTTGCGAACACATTGAGAGCGACAACATTCCTCTTCCTGGGTCTGTGGCTCGCGATTCCTGTGCGTCTCGCGCAGGCCGATTGGCGCCTCGAAGCCGAGACGGGCGGGCAATATGAGAGCAATCTCTCGAACTCGGACCGCGCCTCGGATGTAAAAGACGATTGGGCCTGGAATGCGCAGGCCAGGATCGCGAACGGCTGGCAACTTACGCGCGATTTGCGGCTGAGCTTGGCGGCTGATCTGCGGTCGCAGGTGTGGGCGCGCTTCAATGCGCTCGACATCGTCGGCGGTGGCGCGCTTGCCACCTTGCGTTACCGCTTCGGTCTCGGGAGTCAGGCCCCATGGGTTTCGCTGGAGGAGCGCTTTGGCTACGATCGCTACCGCGATACCTCGTGGAGCAACTGGAATGACTCGGTGCGCCTGCGCGGCGGAATCGCCATCTCCGCACGTCTCGCGCTCGAAGCGGGCTACGAGTTCGAAAACCGCACCGCTCCGGATGATTTCTACGATCTGCAAGGACACACGATCGATGCGCGAATGATCGTTGACCTTACTCCCTTGTGGCAGGCGGCGCTTGGTTATAGTTACCGCGAAGGCGATGTCCTTTCCTTTGCCGTTCCCGCCCGGCCTGACATTTTTTCCATCGCGCAGGTGCGTCCGGGAGTTCCGATTTTTGGAACCAATCCGCTCTACAACGGTTATCGACTTCGAGGTCGCACTCATGCGGTTTCGGCCAACATCAGCTATCGCATCACGAGATATATGTCGCTCCAGCTTGGTTATGAGTATGCCGTGACTTTCCATGAGCCGCTTTCCTATCAAAACCATCGTGTCCAAGCGCAGATCGCGATTGCCTATTAGGTGAAACATTCCAGTCTCATCGTCTTTGTTGTCCCCTTCGTCCTTTCACCCTTGATGAAGGGCGGGACCGTCACAGTCAGCGTTCACGACCTGAAAGGCGCGCCAGTGTCGAACGCAGTGGTTTACGCGCAGGCGAGTAACACCGGCCCAGCGCACAGTCGAAGTGAGGCAGTGATCGACCAGCGAAACAAACAGTTCGTGCCCTATGTTACGGCGGTGCAGGTTGGCACCTCAATTATTTTCCCTAACAAAGATAACATTCGTCATCATGTCTATTCACTCTCACCGGCGAAGCGCTTCGAGCTGCCACTCTACAGCGGTATCCCGGCCAGGCCCGTCCTGTTCGACAAAACCGGATTCGTCACACTCGGCTGTAACATTCATGACTGGATGATTGCCTATGTCGCGGTCTTGCCAACGCCATTCTTCCAAGTCACAGGCGAGGATGGCCGTGTCGTACTGAAAGAACTGTCGACCGGACGACATATTGTGAAGGTGTGGCACCCATTACTCAAGGGTTCGCCGGAACAGTTCGCGCAGCCGGTCGATCTAACTGGCAATAGCACGAGCGAGATTGTCTTTGCGCTTGATCTCAAGCCCGACTTCCGCGTCCGGCGGGCGCCAGGATTGTCGACCGGAGGTTATCCCTGAAATTCCGTTTCCGTCGTTTCCGGAGCCGGCTCCTCTTTTTTCTTGTCGCGCTCCTCACCCTTCTGCAAAGTGCGACCTATCTCCTCGTCCGGCATGCCAATCGGCAGCATGCGCTTACGCAAATCGAAGCGCGTCTCCGTGCCGGCGCCCGGATTTTCGTTAGGCTAATCGAACAGCGCAACCAGCAGATCGCGAGCGCAGCGGCCATCATTTCCCGCGATCATGCTTTTCAGGAAGCATTTGCCGGCGCCGAACACGATCGCCTAACGACTCTCTCGGCTTTGGCAAGCCTGCAGGGCCGGGTGCAAGCGGATGTAGTCTTGATTGC
>JAICXG010000279.1 GCA_025980625.1 Chthoniobacterales bacterium | reverse complement strand
GTTCGAGATATGCGCGCCACACTCGCAACATGTGGGACTCCATCGCGTCTCTCGCCACGACACATTGATGCAATGGACCCGACGCGAAGAGAGCAGCTGCTCGAAATCCTCAAAGAGAGATCCGTTTGTCGTGGGTCATTCACGCTCGCATCTGGCGCGCAGAGCGACTTGTACATAGACGCGAAGCAGACAACTCAAGACCCTCGAGGTGCGATTTTGGTCGGGCGTGTTGGATGGGATCTCGTGAAGCGAGTCGCGCGCGAGCGGCAAGTTGCAGTCGATTGCATCGGTGGCCTGACAATGGGCGCGGATCCTATCACCTCCAGTATCGGTATTTTCGCGCACCTCGAGAATCCTTCGAGCACTCTCCAGACGTTCACTGTTCGAAAAGCTCCAAAGGCGCACGGTCGACATAAGCTCATCGAAGGTAACTTCTCCCCCGGTGACTCAGCGGTCATCGTTGATGACGTGATCACGACCGGCGGCTCGACGTTGCAAGCAATCGAGGCGGTGAAACAAGCCGGCGGGAACATTGCATTTGTGCTCGTTCTCGTGGACCGAGAGGAGGGTGGCCGTGAGAACATTGAGAAACACGGGTACGCGGTCGTGCCAATCTTCACTCGCGCTGACCTGGTCGCCTCTCATGCCGTTGGACGGCCGGGTACAGCCGTAGCTTGAAGAGTTAGCGCGCGCTCAGCGAGGCGTACCTCGAGCGACTTAGTCATGTCGCGCGCTTGCCGCGAGCTCCATTCCTGGCTTCTATTGAATCCTGCTGAGTGATGATCCGTTATGCAAAAGATCACGCCGTTTCTTTGGTTCGACACGCAGGCAGAAGAGGCTGTCAGGTTTTATCTTTCCGTCTTCAAAGACGGGGAGATTCATACCACGACGCGTTATCCGGAGGATGGGCCGGGAGCGCCGGGCACAGTGATGACGATCGCCTTTGAGCTGAACGGCCAGCAGTTCGTGGCCTTGAATGGCGGGCCGGGCGTTCCCTTCACCAATGCTGTCTCGCTGGTGGTGAACTGCGATTCGCAGGAGGAAATCGATTACTTCTGGGAAAAACTCGCCGCGGATGGGGGCGAGCACAACGTGTGTGGATGGCTCAAGGATAAGTTCGGCATGCCGTGGCAGATCGTGCCGAGCCAGGTTTGGGATTGGCTGAACGGCGATGATCCCGGGAAGGTGAAGCGAGTCACGGCTGCGGTCTGGCAAATGGAAAAGCTCGACCTTGCCGCGCTGGAACGCGCGGCTGAAAGTTGAATTTGAAAAGCATAAAACCAGAAAACAAAGCCATGGCTCGAATTTCCTTTCTGGATTTCTTGCGCTTTTCGGCGCTTGCAAAATTAAGGCGATCGTGTTGATTCCTCGCTCCGCTGCGAGTTTTTGAACTTGCGCCGTTGGTCCCTGGGCCGCCGTTGCTGAACGCGCGACCACACTCGCCAGGGGGAACCCGGCGCTTCTGAAAGGAAGAAGTTAGAAGCCAGAAGGATGAAGTGTCGTTAGGCACGCTGATCATTTTTCTTACTTCATATTTCTGCCTTCATCCTTAAACCTTATGCCAGTTCGTTACGGTCGTTTCGAAATGCCCAAGACCCTCGTGAAAGACGAGGCGTCAGCCACTGAAACCTATGCCAAATTCGTCGCCGAGCCTTTTGAGGCCGGCTACGGTCACACGGTCGGGAATTCACTCCGCCGGGTCCTGCTTTCCTCACTCGAAGGCGCCGCCATCACGGCGGTCAAAATCAACGGGGCGCAACATGAGTTCGGCACCTTGCCGAACATCGTCGAGGACGTGACCGACATTGTGCTTAACCTTAAGCGGATCAAGTTCAAGGCAGCCGACCACGAGGCGCGCAAGCTTTCCATCAACGTGAACAAGGAAGGCGAAGTCACCGCCGGCGATATCCAGCTCGTCCAAGGCTATGAAATTTTGAACCCGAAGCAGATCATCTGCACCCTCGATCGCAAACACAAGTTCGAGGCCGAGCTCGACGTCCGAGTCGGTCGCGGGTTCGCCACCGGCGACGAAAACAAACGGCCGGATCAGCCGATCGGTCTGATCCCCATTGACTCCATCTTCTCGCCCGTCACCCGCGTGAAATACGCGGTCGAAAACACCCGCGTCGGTCAGCGGACCGATTACGACAAACTCATTCTCGAAGTCTGGACCGATGGCCGCCTGACCCCGGATGACGCCCTCCTCCAGGCCTCAGCGATCCTGCGTCATCACCTCGATGTCTTCGTTAACTTCAACGAGGACGTGATCGAATTCGACGAGACGCCGGCCGGCGTGAGCGAGGAAAACCTCAAGCTCAAGAAGCTCCTCAACATGAGCGTGAACGAGATCGAGCTGAGCGTGCGCGCGGCCAACTGCCTGAACAACGCCAACATCACGACCGTCGGCCAACTCGCGCAGAAGACCGAGGCGGAGATGCTCAAGTATCGCAATTTCGGCAAGAAATCGCTCAACGAGATCAAGGACAAACTCCAGCAGCTCGGGCTTGGGCTGGGTCAGAAGTTCGACCCGACCCTGCTTGACGCCCCGGTGAGCAGCGATGGCGCCAACGGCGTGGACGAAGAATAGTCGTTAGGCAAAACGGCGCGCCGGAGAAACCTCATGAGGCATCAAAAGAAAACCGTCAAACTGGGGCGCACGGCGGAGCACCGCAAAGCGCTCCTCGCCAATCAAGTGTGCAGCCTGATTGAACATCAGCGCATCAAAACCACCCTGGCGAAAGCCAAAGCCGTTCGTCCGCTCGCGGAAAAAATGGTGACGTTAGGCAAGCAGGGCTCACTCCACGCTCGCCGCACCGCGCTTTCCGTGCTTCGGCAAAAAGATGCGGTGAAAAAATTGTTCGACGAAATCGCGCCCCGCAGCGCGAACCGCAACGGCGGGTACACCCGCATCATCAAACTCGGCCAGCGTAAGAGCGACGCCGCCCCGGTCGCCTTTCTCGAATGGGTCGACGCCGCCGCAGTTGTCGAGGAAGCTGCACCGGACGGGAAAAGCAAGAAACGCAAATCTGGCAAGGGCGAACCCTCGGAGGCAAAGCCGCCGCGGAAGAGCAAGAAGAGCGAGCCTAACGAGTAAAGGAGGGCCGGCACAGCCGGTCTCACCTGCTGCGGAATTCCCAGATTAGGGACGATCGCATCCCGAGGCTGCGACCTTTCTGGTCCAGGCCCGTCCATGGGTAAGCACATAACTCGTTCACCTTCTGTCGATTTACCGGCAAAGTGACTGCGTGGCACGCTGACTGCATGCAGTTGTGATGTTTTAAGAAAGGACATCATGACCAGCCAAACCAAAACCACGGCGATTCATCAGGAGAGCACCTACCAGATGCTGGTGGAGTCGGAAGACAAGGAACGCAGCGCGATCGAAAATTTCGTCTACCTGCTGCTCGTCCTCGCGACCGGAGTGACGATCTGGCAATTCAGTCAGGAACCGGTGACCTTTGCCAGTCTCGGCAACGCTCAGGCGGACAAGATGACGGCACTCCTGTCCACCTAAGGCAATCTCGTTAGGCGCCACGTTAGCTGTCCATCGGCAGCGATCTCGAGCGTTGCGACACTCGGCGGCGCGCCGCGGTTCGGACGCGTCACACAACCGGGATTGAGATAGAGCAACCCATTCCGGCGTTCGTTGCGCGGGACGTGGGTGTGGGCGTGCAAGACGACATCGACATTGTCGGGTGGGTGCGCCGGTGGAATGTGCACGAGACGAAAGCGGACGCG
>JAICXG010000195.1 GCA_025980625.1 Chthoniobacterales bacterium | reverse complement strand
GCGCAACGAGCCCTCCGGCAGCGGCGTGAACCTGTTGAAGAGCGGCATGATCACCGCAGGAGCGATCAGCAGCAAAAGCAATTGGAACGCGATCACGACCGCTGCTGCCCAGATCCACCAGTTTGGGCCGGTCCACTCGATCAGTTTCAAGACTAGCGCAAGCAACGGATAGCCGAGCAACAAAGCGAGGAGCAAACCTTTCACCCGATCCAACACCCATGTCTTGATCGTGATGGTGTTAAACCCGAATCGCTCCTCGAGTTTGAATTGCGCGTGCCAGGCGAAGGGCAATTCGAGAATGCTCAGGGCAACACCTACGAGGAACAAAAAGCCAGCCATCGCCCAGATCGATGTGCCCAACCCCGCGTTGAATCGTTCGAGCGCCCAAGGCAGTAACCCGCTGAAAAGGAGTGCGACCAGCACCACGGCGTCGAAGACGGTGACGACATTTCCGAAGCGCCCTTTGGCCAGGGTGTAATCAGCCGAGCGACGATAGGTCGTTTCATCGATGATCCCGCGAAATGCCGGAGGCGTCTCCTTGGCGTGCGCCTGCACGTGACGTTGGTTCAACCGCCTCAGCCACAGCTCAGCAGCTGCGCGCGCGAGAATCAGAACAAAAGCAATGACAGCAAACAGCGGGCCGGAACTCATAAGGCGGAAGAGTGGAAAGTGAAAGGGCTAAAGTAGACAGAGATCTTAGTGGAACTCACTCATGCGCCAACCACTGATATGTTACAGCACAAAAGTCTTATCTTTTCGCTGCGCGTTTGCCTTGGAGGCGTATAGGCGAATGTGCCTTAGCCCCTTACCTTGGTCGTCTCGGTGAGGGAGAGGAGGACGCGAAGCGCCAGGTGAGGGCCACCTGCCCTTTATGAGATAACTGCCGGGTGGACTCGGCTCGAAATCTCCGGCGGACCCAATCGGGATCGCACCCGCCGGTAGACTGAGCGATGGTTGCATGGCTACGATTCTGAAACGCTGACAACCGCCGTCACCTGTGACGCAGGCGGAGCCGGGGCCCGCTTTCGCGGCCCGGTCGCTCTGTCGAGCCATTCCGAAAATCCCCGACAGTGACTTGAGCAACCGCCGTTAGGCATTATAATTGCCACATGGCGAAAGAGCAGCAGATCGTCACCGAAGGGACAGTGACCCAGGTGTTGCCGGGCACGATGTTCCGCGTCGATCTCGCCGGCCAGCGCAACGTCCTCGCCCATATCTCGGGCAAAATGCGCAAACATTTCATCCGCATCGTCCCGGGCGACAAAGTCGAGGTCGAGCTCTCGCCCTACGATTTGACCAAGGCGCGGATCATCTTTCGCGAAAAGTAAACGGCGATGGCTTCGCAGAAGCCGGTGCGGAAAAATCGTAAGCGCAAGCTTTCGGGCAGTTCCGTTTCTCATGTGAAGAAGTCTTCATCGAAAGCGGCCGCGAGTGGCTCCGCAAAAAAAACAGATTTGAAGGAGGAAAAGATTATGGCTGACGAAAACCAAACGACATCGGGTGCTGGTGGCTCGGCGGTTCCGCCGCAGAGCGAGGAAAATGCACAGAGCAGCGGCGGACAGACGGGCCGGGCGGTGGACGAAGCGCGGCGCGCGGCAGACCAGTTGCGCTCCGCGGCGGGCGCGGTGGCGGAAGAATACCGCGGCAGGGCGGAGGAAGTTTGGCAGGATGCGAGCGATCGCGTCCGCAGTTTTCAGGACGATGCGGAGCAATATGTTCGCGATAACCCGACCAAGGCGATCTGCACCGCGCTCGGCGTCGGGTTCGTGCTCGGGTTAATTTTCCGTCGTTAGGGGAAGCTGCCGAATGGCCCGCCTGACGCCGTCTCGCAATCCTGCCGGCTATAGCGGATTGCGTGAGAACCTGCTGGCCTTTGTCGGGTCGCTCGCGCAGTTTTTCCAGAGCCGCTTCGAACTGGCGGCCCGGGACTCAAAGGCCGCGATCGGCCGTCTCGTGATCGCGATCGCGGGCGCAATCGTAGCGGCAGTGCTTTCGCTCTTCGGCTACGTTTTCCTTCTCGTCTTTGCGGTCATCGGCATCGCCCATCTCCTCGGCATCTGGTGGATCTGGACCGCACTGGCCGCGGCCCTGCTTCATCTCGTCGCGGCGCTCTTCTGCGTGATTCTGGCGCGCGCGCAGCTCAAAGGCCCATTCTTCCACGACACCCGAAGCGTTTTGCAAGAGGACTCGCAATGGCTGAAAAATCTCGATCACAGCACAACACGGTAAAAGTGCGGGAGCAAATCGAGCTTTCCCGCGAGAAGGTCGCGCGTGACCTCGCCGGCATGCGCTACGAGCTGGATTTCCCGCGCAAGCTAAGGCGGACCTTTCAACACAACCCGGTCGTTTGGATTGGCGCGGCCCTCGCCCTCGGTCTGCTGCTTGCGCTGATGCGCGCACGCACGAAGAAGGTGTACGTCAACGCCTCGGGCAAACCGGTACGCCGGCGGGATAAAAAGTTGCTCGAGTCAGGCGCATTGTTAGGCTTGGTCAAGCTCGGGATGACTGTTGTGCAGCCGATGGTCGCCGCACATTTTGCAAAAAAGGGCGCGAAAAAATAATTCGCTTCGAGCGGAGCGAAGCGAATTGCGCGACTTGCAGCTTCCGGCCGTTGCCTGACGGCTCACTGTAATTTCAATTTACGCCAGGAAAGCGGTTGCCTATCCTCTGAGGCCGCCTTCGCATGCCTGCCAATCGAACGACCGCCGCCGCCCTCCCCGCGCGCACCGCGCCGCACGTTGACCAATACCTTGCCGTCGGCCAGCAAGCCGGTGCATCCGATATTCACCTCGGGGTCAACGCGCCGCCGCTCTGGCGTCTTTACGGCAACCTCCAGCCGATCTGGCCCGATGCGCCGCGACTTACTGCGCAAGAAACCGCAGCCCTCGCCGCCGGTTTCCTGAGTGACGCACAGCAGGCGCAACTCGCGGACCGGGGCGATATCGACTTTGCCTACGCGAACCGCGGCGGCCGCTTTCGCACCAGTGTCGTTAGGCAACGGCTCGGGACCGACATTGTTTTCCGCATCATCAACACCCGGGTGCGAACGATGGACGAGCTTGGCCTGCCCAAGAGTCTCAAGCTGCTGACCCGTTTTCATAACGGCCTTGTCCTTGTCACCGGCCCGGTCGGGAGCGGCAAGTCGACTACTCTCGCAGCGCTCATCGAGCAGGTAAACCTGGAGCGACAAGAGCACATCATCACACTCGAAGACCCGATCGAGTATGTCTTTGACGCGAAAGGCTGTCATATCACCCAGCGCGAGGTGCATACTCACACCCGCTCCTTCGAGGCGGCGCTGCGTGGCGCGCTCCGCGAAGACCCGGACGTAATCATGGTTGGTGAAATGCGCGACCTCGAGACGATTTCGCTCGCTATTACTGCTTCGGAAACTGGTCACCTTGTTCTTGGCACTTTGCACACCAGTAATGCCTCCCGCACCCTCGACCGCCTTCTCGATGTCTTTCCGGTTGATCAACAGGATCAGATTCGAGTCATGGTGAGTGAGTCACTCCGCGGAGTTATCAGCCAGCAGCTTGTTCCGCGCAGCGATGGTAAAGGCCGGGTCCTCGCGCTCGAGATCCTGACCAACACTCCGGCAGTCGCCAATGTCATCCGCGAGTCTCGCACTTTCATGCTCCCGGGCATTATCCAGACTGGTCGCAAGCAGGGAATGCGCCTGATGGATGACTCACTCAAACAGTTTTACGACCAGGGTCTGATTACTGCGGAAGAAGCGATCGGCCGTGCTGAACAGAAGAACCTGCTCCGCCAACACGTGGGCCAGGAAGCAATCGCCCAATAATGGCTTACATCGATAAGTTTTTCGAAACTGTCGTCAATGAGGGTGCTTCCGATCTTCATATCGGCGAAGGTCAGCCACCGAAGATCCGTAAGTATGGCGACATCACTCCCATTCGCCAGGAACCGGTCACGCGCAAAGAAGCTGCGATGATGCTCAGTGAGATCTGTGGGCCCAAGGGCTGGGCCATTTTCGAGGAGCGCGGTGACCTGGATTTTGCCTATGAGATGAATGCCAGCTCGCGATTCCGTTGTAACCTGCTCAAACAGACAAACGGCTACGGGGCTGTCTTTCGACTTATCCCGACACGCATCGCAACCCTCGATGAGCTGGGGATTCCCCCAGTTGCAAAGCAGCTTGGAGACTTGCGTGGCGGCCTCGTCCTTGTCACTGGCCCGACCGGCTCGGGTAAGTCAACCACACTGGCTGCGCTCATTGACTACATTAACAAGAGCTACGCGCGGCACATCGTCACGATTGAGGAGCCGATTGAGTTTGTGCACACGAACAAGCGCAGCATCATCACGCAGCGCGAGGTGCCCGAACATTCCCCGACTTTCCCAGTCGGACTGAAGGCCGCGCTGCGCGAAGATTGTGACATCGTTCTCGTCGGCGAAATGCGTGACTTGGAAACCATCTCGCTCGCCCTGACCGCGGCTGAGACAGGGCTGCTGGTCTTTGGAACGCTCCACACCAACAACTCACGTAAGACCATCGATCGAATGATCGATGTGTTCCCGGCGGACAAGCAGCCGCAGGCGCGCACGATGCTGGCTAACTCTCTTCGCGGCGTTCTCGCTCAGTTACTCCTGAAGAGGGCGGATGGAAATGGTCGTCTGGCAGTTAATGAGATCCTGATTTCGAGCCCGGCGGTTTCATCTATCATTCGAGAAGGCGCAACCCAGAAGCTGCAGGACGTAATTGTGAGTGGGAAAGGTCAGGGCATGCAGTTCATGGACGATGCGATCTGGGCTTTGCTTCAGCGCGGACTTATCTCGGCGCACGAGGCGTTTATGAAGGCGATCGACAAAAACCTGTTCAAGAAGTTTCTTCCCGCCGAAGAAGCCGCTCTCGCCTACTCCGCCGGCGCGGCGCCGGAGGACGAGCAGCGTCCGCCGGGCGACTTTGTCAAACCCAGAGCACGCAGGCGGTGACAGTCACCGAGCGCGCTGACTTAGCACATCGGTTATTTCAACCGATCGGCGATCTTATCCGAGGAATCGGTCTTGGCGACAAACTGCTTCAGCAGTTTTGTGTTTGCGCTTGGCTCGAGGCTGGGATAGCACGGTTATGAAAAGACTTTCACGCGGGCGTCAATAACAGTGTTCGAGTCCCTCAAACGGAGAAAGTATGAAGACAATTGCGATCAAAGTCGGATGGCTTCTGCTATTGGGCGCAACTGTCTTTGTCACCGGTTTGATTGCTGCTCCAGGTGATTTGGATCCCACGTTCGGCGCCGGCGGGATCGTTACGACTGATTTTTTCGGAAGCGACAACTTCGC
>JAICXG010000037.1 GCA_025980625.1 Chthoniobacterales bacterium | reverse complement strand
ATCGAGTGGACCGGCCCAAACTGGTGGATCTGGGCAGCAGCGGTCGTGATCGCGTTCCAATTGCTTTTGCTGCTGATCGCTCCTGCGGTGATCATGCCGCTCTTCAACAGGTTCACGCCGCTGCCGGAGGGCTCGTTGCGCGAACGCCTCTTTGCCCTGGCGCAGCGCACTGAATTTCCAACCCGCAACATTGAAGTAATGGATGGCAGTAAACGGTCGCATCACTCCAACGCTTTCTTCACCGGGTTTGGACGTTTTCGAAAAATCGTCCTTTTCGACACCCTGATCGCGCAGCTCACCGAGCCGGAACTGGAATCGGTCCTCGCGCATGAGATCGGTCATTACAAAAAGCGTCACGTCTTCAAATTGCTCGCTGTCTCCATCGCGGGTGTCTTTGTGGCCTTTGCCATGATTGCGTGGCTGGCGCGCCAGGGATGGTTTTATCGTGCGTTTGGCTTTGAGCATCACGCCGGGTTTGCCGCGGCTAACATTGCACCTGCGATGCTACTCTTTGGATTGCTAGCGGGAACGATAACCTTCTGGCTATCGCCCTTCACTCATATCTGGTCGCGCAGGTTCGAATATGAGGCAGACGCGTTCACTGGCACGATCATGGGCGAGGCGCAGTCACTCATCCAGGCGTTGCGCAAGTTAAGCGAAAAGAACTTGAGCAATCTCACTCCACACCCGCTCTACAGTGGTTTTTATTACTCCCATCCGACTTTGCTCGAACGCGAACGCGCGCTGATCTCCGAGCTGTGACCGCTGCTCCCTCCTCCATGCTCCTCGCTCCTAATGCCCTGCATCGCTCCGGTCGCGATTACCCAACCCGGACAAAAGACACCACGAACGGATCGGCGAACTGGCTTGTCGGCGTGACTGCTCGCCGCTACAATCTTCTGTCATGAACGCCACATTACTGCGATCCTGAAACAACGAGGCGAATGGTGGGTTGGTTGGATCGAGGAAGTGCCGGGCGTAAATGCGCAGGAAAGGACAAAGTCGGGACTGCTTAGTTTATTGCGTGAGGTTTTCATGGAAGCCCTGGAATTCAACCGCGCCGAAGCCCGTCGCGCTGCCAAAGGAGAATACGTCGAAGAACCCTTGACCGTATGAAGCGCCGCAAGTTGCTGCAGCATTTGCAGCAACATGGTTGCGCGTTCCCGCGCGAACTATTCCAAGTCGCTCAATTAAGCCGGTTCGAACGGCACCCAAAACCTACAAGTCTTCCTCTCGCAGATCCGCAATCTTCATGAGGGAGCGAAGCAAACCTATTTTGAGTGGGCGATTCCCGTGAATCGGAACCACGATTCTCTCACGGTGCCCTGGGATCGTGAAGATGTGGTGACTCCCGTGAACCCGCGCCAGCCTCCACCCGCCCTCTTGAAGCACTCGCGCCAGCATGCGACCGGAGACTTGCTTCACACCGCGACCTCGATGATCTGGTCCGCAGTCTTCGCGCCCGCGGCTTCATCTTCGGCCAGCAGCCAGCCCTCAATTGCCTCGCGAATGTTTGTGCGAAGCTGGTCGACTGTTTCTCCCTGGGAGACGCAACCTGGGAGAGCGGGAACCTCCGCCCAATAACCACCCTCGGCGGCGGAATGAATCAAGACCTTCAAAGTCACGCGCGAATTATACCCGGCCCACCGAGAAGTGACAAGTGACCCGCCGATCGCACCTTCAGTGCCGCCTGCTGCTCAAGCTCGTCGCACTGCCGACGTCTGGGCCTTAGTCTCCGCGTTCCGGATTCAAGGCTCCGGTTTGCTCCGACTGTGCTCGAACACGAACGCGCGCTGGTCTCGCAGCTGTGATCGCTGTATTTCTTCTTGCCCGATCTCGCGTCGATCGCTCTGGACAATTTTCGAGTGGAGAATAGAAACGAGAAAGAATAAGCCGATTGCTGATCATGCTTCTGCTGGCCCCGTTCTTTGTGCGGGCCGATGATCTTGATTCGCGATTGAAAATCAAATGCGGCAAGAGGGCGTTCCCGGCCTGACCTTTGCGGTGGTCAGGACAGGCGAGATTGTAAGCGTCGGCGCCTATGGATTTGGGAATCTCGAGTGGCAGGCGTGCGACTAACGACACGCGATTCGGACTCGCAAGCCTCAGCAAGGATCGACGGCGCGGCGATTCTTGATTTGCTGAGCGAGGCTGAATTTTAGGAGAACGAAAGTGCCACCTGGTTACCGTTGAATTAAGAGAGAGATCAATCTGCCGCGGCCCACCCTGCCGAGCTTGCCATAAATCGACTGCAGCTGCGCCTTCACCGTTAGCACACTCTTGCCCAGATGCGCTGCAATCTCCTTGTTGCTTTCGCCTTTGCAGACCAAGGCCGCCACCTCCCGCTCGCGAACACTCAGCCGCGCTAACTGGGAAAATTCTCTCGTGCCCGCGCGGGGGCGATCAGTCAGGAGCCCGTGTCCATTTTCGAAGACGACCACGAAGAGAGGCGTTCCCAGCCGGGCCGGGTCGAGATGCACCACGCGGACCGACGCTTGAAAACCGGGCAAAGTGCGGTGGACAATCGTGACACTCGTTCTTCCTGGCGAATGCTCCCTGCGTTTGCCGGGCCGGCTCCAAGCCGCCTTACGTTCCCTGCAAAGAGCGGCCACGTCGGCAGGCATCTCAAAGCCATTCGCCGGCTTGAGGCAGCGCGCAGCCGCCTCGCCGCGCCTCCAGAGCACGGCCGACTCGCTGGCCGCGCGATTATAATAGAGAACATCCAACGCCCAATCGAGCACCACGATCGGGATCGGCAAAGGCTCGAGCACGAGTTCAAGGACGCCGCGAGCGCTTCGTTCGCATTGCAGTTTGTGCACGTTGTTCAAAGCTTCACCGAGGTGCCAGTGCAACGATCTAAGTGTCCGCAGCTCCACTGGTGAAAAGTCGCGGTCGTTCTGCAAACGAGTCAGTCCGATCAGCGCGCGCAGCGAGGTCTGGTGCCGGAAGGCAAGGACGGCTGAGAATCGCTCCTGCTGCGGCGCCATAAACTCGCGATAGAATTTCGACTTGAGCAGCTGCGCATCGGTCATCACATCGTTGAGCGTCACCAGACGCTTTTGAGGGTGCGCCACCAAGAATGCTTTCAAGGGGTGACACTCCTGAAAACGCTGAAACTGCGGATCGGTTTCCAAGCCCGTCTCCTCAAAAAAAGCTGCGCTCAGCGGCACCCAATCCGGCGCCGGAGCAAACCAGATCGTAGCAGCCGGTAAGGCGGAGTGAAGGAGGCGTCGCGCACTCCGCCAAAACTCCTTTAATCCCTGCGCCGCATGCAAGTCCACCATTGCGCGCAGCTGCGCGTCGAACACGTCGGTTATTCTACTGGAATGCATATCTGCTCTGCAATCGGGCGGATGAATACAACGTTCCGTCAACGGAGAGCGAGAACTATTTTTCCCAGCCGCCGATTAGTTCTTTTGGACTACCTCGACCCGCGATAAGCGAAGCGCGGATGATCGGCGCATTTGCTCCGTACGGCGGATAGTCGGCGATTCCTCCGATCCCTACTCTCGGCGCCATGAATCCCAGCCCAACATATCCAAACCTGCAGAAATATGCGCTGACGAAGAGGGAAGCATTGGCTTCCGTTACCAGAAAAGCCGCTCTCACGGCCGCGGTGTTAAGTCTCCTAATGTTCGGAAGCGAGCGCGCGCCGGCGACGCTGCTTTACGCGACCTCTTACTTTAGCTCTTCCTCTCCTAAAGCAGTTTACAGGGTGGACAGTCTTAACCAATCCGTGGTTCTGACCTATCCAACACTAGAGTCTCCCGACAGCCTCATCTTCGATGCAACGGGAAAGATCATTTATACAGCGCTCAGCGCTTCACAGGTCCGGTCCTATGATACGAACAATCCAAACCCACTCCTCGCAGACCAGTTAATAACGGCATTTTCTGCGGGGAAAAGCCCGGCCGACCTCACGCTGGAACCGAACGGCCAAACGATTCTTGTGAGCTTGTCGACAGGCAAGGAAATCGATCGCATCAACTTGACGAGCCATAGTGTAATAAATCAATTCACCAATTTTCCACCCATCACCGATCCAGCCAACCCAGAGGGATTGGCCTACGACAACACGGGCCGGTTATTTGCCTGCATGGTTTTCACCACGGGCAGTTATGTAGCCCAGCTCAACACCACTACAGGTACGGTAGTGAACCAGACCACGACACCTATGAATAACGTGGATGGACTGACCTACGACCCGTTTTCGCAGATGCTTTATGCCACTTCGCGATACGGCGGCACCGTTTACCAGATCAACCCGAATAATCTTACCGTGATTGACCTACAAGCCACGCACGGGTGGATCGGCGTTCCGCAGCTAGACGGGATCACCTCAGACGGCTCCGGACACCTCTTTGTTGCATCGCCAGGGTCAAACGCAGGCGGCACTGGTAGCGTCTATGACATCGACCTGATCAATAGCATGTTCACCTTAGTGACGTTCGTTTCGGATGGGCTGGACGATCTCGCACCCGTCGTAGGCCTCGGCGCGCCTCCAGGGGAACCGTTCCCCGGGCAGCAATGTTGCGGTGAAAAACCAAATTACGAAGATCCTGCCTACGCGAGCGTGTTCACTGGCCAGGTGGCGATCGCGACATGTTTCGCGCCGAACCTAACGGACCCGGTATTAGTCGTGGAGGATCTTAAAAACCAGGCGACTGCTCCGCTCAATACCAACTACGCACCTCCATCTTATCACGGCCCCTCCTCGTCCTGGACCGAGGGAAATCTGGGAGATATTTTTGGTCTTACGCTCGACGACTCCGGAAATATCTACGTCGCCGCCACCACGGCCTACGGGAGCATCTTTTTTCCCGGTAATGCTATGGACATTTACAGAATCGCAAACGGCACGGGAGCAATCACACTATTCGCAGCCTTGCCAAAAACCCCTGGCAGCTCCTTCGGAGCGGGGTTAGGAAATATCGCCTATGACTGCACACATAAGAACTTCTATGTGAGTAATAATGACGATGGCCTCATCTATCGGCTGGATCTCAGCGGAAGCACTTTGAGCACTTGGGATCACGGCCTTAATCTCCCGACTGCAAACCCGCCCTCCGCAGCCATTCTCGACACCCCTACGACAGTCTTTACGCCTCTTGGTCGTCGAATTTGGGGTCTGCAGGCGCACAATAATCGCCTCTACTATGCGGTGTGGTGGGAGGATTCCGGACGGCCCGACCCGGTGCATGCAAATGAAGTCTGGTCCATCGCCTTGAGTAGCAGTGGTAACTTCGTTCCAGGGACTGATCAGTTGGAGATCAGTATGCCGGTAGATGTTTATCAGGGTGGCGTAGCCGCGAATTATTCCAACCCCGTTTCGGACATTAGCTTCGGCCCGACCGGTACGATGTTGCTTACCGAAAGGACGATGGCTGGCGATGACACCCCCGATGCGGAGGAGTCGCGTGCCTTGGAATACACGCTCAGCGGCACTACTTGGGTCCCTGCAACCAACGTATTCTCGGTTGGCCTCCCGGGCGCTACGGGCTCATATCCCCCTCTTATCATACCGGGGAATACTGCGGGTGGAGGAGATTACGATTTCGGAGCGGGAGGGCGTGTCTGGGTTACCGGCGACGCGCTGCACTTGACTCCCCCGAATGACCTCATTTACGGCCTTCAGGGACTTCCGGCGAGTGGAGGCAGTATCGTGAACAGCATCTTGATCGACCTAAACGGCAACACCTCCGAATCGGATAAAACCCAAATCGGCGACGTCGAAGTTCCCTGCCCTGATTGTGAGATAAACGGTACTGTTGTTACGCCCTCGCAGCCCGGCGCCCCTTATACCTATCAATTCACGGTCACCAATCATTCCAACCAAGCTGCCAGTAACATCGTGATCCTTCCGGTGAGTGGTGTTACTTCGATCACTCCCCAGACAATCCATCTTACGCCGCCGCTCCTGCCGGGCCAGACGAGCCAAACGTTCACTCTTACCCTGAACGGCGCCCAACCTGGAGTGCAAGCGTGCTTCAATATCGCTTTGGTCGCGACAGATGGCACTAACTGTTGTTCCCGACAGTTATGCGTCCCGATACCGAGCTGCTTCGAAGTGCTGTCGCAGATCGTCACATGCCTGCCGAACGGCCAGGTGCAGCTGACAGTCACACTCAAAAATCTCGAGGCTTACACGCTCTATTACGCAGCTGTTGTCCCTTCGGACCCCACGAAAACGGCGACTCCCTCTTTCTTCACTCTGGGCACTCCGGTACCCCCGTTCGGCACCACAACGATATCAACGGTCATTTCACCCGTCGCATTCGGCGAAACCGTCTTTTACACGCTCACGATCCACTCGTCCGATCTGGAGATATGCTGTTCCAGGGACCTTTCTTTCACCGCGAATTGCAAACGGATCATAAAGGGTGCGAGTTCGCGCCTGACCCACGGTGGCGCCGGTTCCTTCGATATCGACATGCCACTCACAGGCACTTCCGGAGTGGAAGATCGCGATGGGGCTGGCAACTATCTGGCGGTCTTCACCTACGATGACACCGTCACCTCCGGTGATGCTACAATTGTCAGCGGCACCGCCACCGCGGGCGGACCGATCTTTAGTGGCGACGAAATTCAGGTCCCCCTCTCTCAAGTGGCTGACCAACAGAACGTGACCATCGAACTCTCCAACGTAAATGGCGAGGGCGGATCCGACGATGTGACGTTCAGCTTCCTCATCGGGGACGTGAACGGCGATCGCAAGGTCAACAATGCCGACGCTAACCTGGTCAAGACTAGCAAAGGCCAGCCGGTCACGGATTCCAACTTCCGCGACGATATCAATCTTAACGGTCGGGTGGACAAAGTGGACAAGACTTCGGTCAGTGCGAACAAGGGTCACCGCCTCCCGTAACCGGGGGAGTAACTATCGCCTCCGGGAGTCGTTCTATTCGATACCCGGAAGGCATGCAGGGTAAGACATTTCTACATTTGGCATTTAGCACGATGATCGAAACACGGACCGACTGGGTGCGTCCAGTAGACGAGGAATGCGGCGGCGGTATCGCGATCGATCGTTGATCGCGTGACCTAATAGCTTTAAGGCCTCACCGCCTGGCATTGGCCATCTGCTCCTTTGCGGACACACGCGCAACGGTGCCCCCAACGACGTCGAGCGCCAGGTCGTGCAACGATTTGAAGCGGACCTTCTGAAAAAACTGAAACGCTGCCGTAACGATTGCGAAGCAAATCCGACGGTGTTCGCTGGTGAACCAAGCGGAAAGAGTGGGATGACCGAAGAAGCAGCTTTTACCAAAGCACGGCGAAGTCGTGTCTGCGCTTCGTTCGTCAATAGACGCTGTCGAACAAAGGAGTCGCTCCCGCCATTATCAAACACGTCTTCGTGCGAGTGGATGGAAAGCCGGTGCAATACCTTCACGCGCGAGCGGACGACGCCACGCCGGTTTGCCGAGAGGAATGCCCGGGACACTACCGCGACTGTGACTTTCCCGGAGACAAGTAGTAGATAAGCAGTCCGAGCGCAGCGGTCGCCAAGCCCCAGAGAGATGGGCCGCGGGTCGAACCATTCTCGATCAGGTGCCAGAGCATCCAGATACTGACAGCGAGAAAGACAGCCGGTGTGATCGGGTAGCCCCAGGTGCGATAGGGGCGCGGCAAATCCGGTCGCCGCCAGCGCAAGATGAAAACTCCGAGCACAGTCAGGGTCGAGGAAAGAGCGAGGCTGAACTGCACGTAGTTCACCACTTTCTGAAAAGTCGTAACGAGGATGAGCAAATTCACAATCGCGAATTGCAGGAGCGTTGCGCGCACCGGAATGCCACGCCGGTTTCGCTGCGCCAGCCAGGAAAGCGCGCCGAGGTCTTCTCCCATCGTCATTGTCACTCGCGGCCCGATCCACATCATCGCGCTTACCGCCGAGACCAACCCGAGCGCGATGAAAATCGCCATGACTTTCCCACCGGCGGCGCCGAAAATGTGCTCGCCCGCGATCAGCCCCACTTCCTGTTTGCCGGCCATCTCCGCCGCCGGGGTGGTGCGAAGGAAAACTGCGTTGATCCCGAGATAGAGCGCGCTGACGGCCAGGGTGCCGATGCCTAACGAGAATGGGATTGTTCGGGCCGGACTTCGCAGCTCGCCGACAATGTAAGTCGAGGCATTCCAGCCCGAATAAGCATACATGACCCAGTAAAGACTGACCGCAAACGAGGCGCTCCCGATAAGTGTGCGGTCCACCTTCACCGGGAGAAATGAAATTGGTTGCGTGCCCTTCGCATAGAATCCGGCGGCGATGATGATCAGGATCAGCATCACTTTGAGAATGGTGGACGCATTCTGAAAACCGCTCCCGACTTTGATGTCCCAGAGCAGAACGAAAGTAGTGACCCAGACCACTCCGAGCGCGAGGAAGAGCGGATTCAATCCCGGAAATACGCCTGCGAAATAAGTCCCGAACGGAATCGCCGCGATCGCCACCGGCGCAGCGAAACCAACCGTCGCCGATATCCAGCCGGCGACGAATCCCACCGCCGGATGATAGATCTCGCGGAGGAAATTGTATTCGCCGCCGGAACGCGGGAGCGCCGCTCCCAGCTCGGCGTAGGAGAGCGCGCCGCAAAGCGCACAGATACCGCCTAACGCCCATACCGCCATGATCGAAAACCCAGTCGGCAGATCGCCGACCTGGAAACCGAGGCTGGTGAAGATGCCAGTCCCGATCATGTTCGCGATCACGATACAGGTGGCGGTAAAGAGCGAGATGTTCCTCGCCGGTGCAGCAGATGAGCCCGGGCGCATTGGCCTTTGATCTAGCGGCGGGCTGCGCCGGTTTCAAATCCGCCGGTGATGCAGATCGACTCGTTAGGCACGATCGGGTAGCAGCGAATGATGATCGGTTAGAAGGATTGTACCTCGCGCGAACACAGCCGAGCGCGAACGAAAACCCATCCTCTGACTGCCACGCTGTCGATTGTTACTTGAAGAAAAGCGCATGCTTTTCCGTCGATCATTCCTATGAAGAAACTCTTAATTCTCTCGCTCGGCGCTCTCCTTGGCGCCGATGCTTGCGCTCCGTACTATGCTGGTCCGCCTGCGCCACCACCGCCCGGCCCGGTCGCAGGCGAAGTCACTGTCGCGGTCGGCGACCAACCTTATTATGTGCACGGGCCGTACTACATTGAGCATGGCCGCCGCTGGGTTTGGATATCCGGCCACTGGGGACGTCGGCATGGCCGGCGTGTCTGGGTCCACGGACACTACGCGCTTCGAGGATAACCCAGGCAGCTAGGTCAGCTCACGGCCGCTGGAACGGGCGCGAGATTAAAAATTCGCGCGAGATAGGCGCGTAACTTGAGTGGATCGAAATCGTCGCTCCGATAACCGATGTAACCATCCGGCCTAACGAGCACGATCCCGCCCTCGACGAGACCGTAGGCGGCGTGGGCGAGCCCGCTGAGGTCGCGCAGCTCCGCCGGATCATTCGTTAGGCCGCGGGCGATGCGGTAGCTGTCGATCGCATTCTCGGGCAGACCAGCGAGCGTCGCGCTGAGTTCATGGGCTTTTTCATTCGCCGCGCCGGTTGCCCCAAGAAACAGGAGCAGGATGTGTCGTGGCGCGCGGAAGAGCTCAAACAAGCGCCGCGCCTGGTTTTCTTCATCCCGCAGCTCGGCGTCGGGCGCGCGCTCTCCTGCCTTGCTTCGGCCGGCGCCGTGATTCTCGACAATCGGGCTGTTGCGATAACTCACGTCCAATTCGGCCAGGCGATCGGCAATCTTTTCGCCGACAAAATCGATCCCGCTCACCATCGGGAGAAGAAAATCGCGCACGCTCTGCGCGACCGAGCTGCGCACCGTGGCCAGGCGCGTGATCCGATCCGTCAGGTTGATGACGCCGCTTGCGACCGGATTACGCTCCAGATGATAACTGCCTAACAATTGCGCCGGCGAGATCCCCCTAACGACGAGAGCAAGTTTCCAGGCGAGATTGCAGGCGTCCTGGATGCCGGTGTTCATCCCCTGCCCGCCCGCCGGGCTGTGGATGTGGGCCGCGTCCCCGGCGAGAAAGACGCGCAGTTGGCGAAACTGCCGGACCTTGCGATGCGAGATATCAAAGCGCGAGAGCCAGACAGGATCGCTCACCCGGCAGGCGGCCGACGCGCGGCGATCGATCAATCCCTGGACGTCGCCGAGCGTCACGTCCGGCAACGTCTGATTGCGCGATTCCGGCGGAATGTTGGCGATGATGCGACAGCGGTTTGGCGCGAAAGGGATGATCCCGAGAATGCCTTCCTCGGCGAAAAAAAGATGCAGCCGGTCCCGCGCGAGCGATGAATCCAACTGGACATCGGCGAGAATGAAACTCTCCTCGAATTGCGCGCCTTCAAATTGCATCCCGAGTTGATGCCGGGTGCTGCTGTGGGCGCCGTCGCAACCGATCAGCCAGGATGTTTCCACGATTTCCTCGCGCCCATCGCTGTGTCGCAGCACCGCCCGCACCATCTCACTTGTCTGGGTCAAACTGGTCAGCTCGAGGTTGCGCTCCACTTCGACTCCGGCAGCCGCGAGGTTTTCGCTCAAAAACCGTTCCGTCTCGGACTGCGGCAGCGCGAGAACGAAAGGATACGGGCTCGGCACAGAGGTAAGCTCGATCTGCGCGATCCGATCCTCGCGATGATAAAGGGAGAGCCCGTGGATACGATGGCCGCCTCCAGGAAACGCCCGGCCAGCCCCATCGTCTCAAACGCTTCGAGGGTGCGAGGAAAAATCGCGAGCGCCCTGGAAGTTTGCGCACGCTCCGCGGCGCGCTCGATGATGCGGCAGCGCACTCCGTGACGCACCAGTTCGTTAGCCATCGTTAGGCCAACGGGACCGGCGCCGACTACGAGCGGAAGCGAGGCATCAGCTGGCATGTGGATGACGGTAACACATGAGGAGAGCGTGAATCGTGAATCGTGGATCGTGAATCGAGGCCGCGCTTCCGATGTAACGATTCACGATTCTCGATCCACGGTTCCCCCTCAGAGCTGCCATTTTTTCGGGAACTTTTGCTTCAGCGTTTCAATCGGCTCGAACAGATCACCCATTTTCTCGACCCGGGCGACTGTTTGCTCACAGCGAAAAACCAGCAGCTGCGCCTTTTTTTTGCGCGCGCATTCTTCCACTTCCTCCCATGTCACCGGCGTCGATACCGTCGGCTGCTCTTTCGCGCGCAGCGAGTAAACGCAAATGGTTGTTTTGTGTTCGTCGTTCTGGCTCCAGTCGACGAAAATTTTTCCTTTCCGCAACGCCTTCGACATCTTCGAGACGATCAGTTTCGGATGCTCGCGTTCGAGATACTCGGCCAGATCATGCGAGAGAGCTTTGGTCTGGTCGTAAGTGACCGGCGTGTTAAGCGGCACGTAAACCTGCAATCCTTTTGAGCCGGAAGTTTTCGCCCAGCTTTTCAGTTTCAATCCCTGCAAAATGTCGCGCAGCCAGAGCCCGACTTGGCAGCACTGCACGATGTCGGCCGGCGCGCCCGGATCGAGATCGAAGACCATCATCGTGGGGCGGGCGACGTCTTGTTTGCGCGAGAGCGAAGTGTGCAGCTCGATGTCGGCGAGGTTGGCGGCCCAGATGAGTGTCGGCAAATCCTGGGCAAGACAATAATCCATGTTGCGCTGGTTGCCTTCGCTCCAGACCGTCGCGGTCCGGACCCACTTGGGCCGATGCGAAGGGCAGTTTTTTTCATAAAAGAACTCTGCCTCGACTCCGTTAGGGTAACGTTTCATCGTTAGGGGGCGATCTTTCAGGTGTGGGAGGAGGACGGGGGCGATCTGGATGTAATAATGAATCATCTCGCCCTTGGTGAATCCGGCTTTGGGATAAAGCACCTTGTCGAGATTCGAGACCGCGAGTTTGCGGCCTTCGACGACGAGTTCGGCTTTTTGGGTCATGGCAGAAAGAATGAATCAGGAAAATACGAAAGCAGGAAAATACGCAGCGGCTCGCAAACCAAATCGCACCTGTTCGTTCCTGCTTTCCTGATTCGTCGTCTTTTTCATCATGAGAAGAACCTTTCCGGCGAGAGCATCGGTTGCGGCTGGCAGATGCGGGCGACGCAGTGCTCCCAGGTTTCGTGGCCGCTCAGGATGAGAATTTCCACCCGCAAAAAATAAATCGGCACTTCCGGTTTGGTCAGGCGGGGGAAACGGACCGCATCCTTCTCGGTCGTGACAATCATGTCGACATCGCGTCGAAGACAGCGATTGATGAAGCGCTGGAGCTCGCCCTCGCTGTAACGGTGGTGGTCGGCGAAACGTTTCGTCAGCTCGAGTTTGGCGCCGAGCTTGCGCAGCCCGTCCTCAAAGCTCTCCGGGGCGGCGATCCCGCAAAAGGATCCGACATAAGTGTTCGCGAGACGATCGAGCGGCAGTTGTTCGCCGGAGTAAACGTCCTGCAAAAAGAGCGGCTGGTGCGCGCATTCGATAATTTCGGCGGTGCGGTTGTAACGCCGGATGCGCGCGATCAACTCATCGTTAGGCTCGCCCGTGCTTTTGGTGATGAAGATGTAACTCGCGCGGCGCAGGTTGCGCGGCGGCTCGCGCAAGGTTCCGCGCGGGAGGAGCAATTCATTTCCAAACGGCGCCTGCCGATCGATCAGGACGATATCGAGCCGATGCTTGAGATGGAGATATTGCAGGCCATCATCGAGCAGCAACGTGTCGGCTTTCATCTCGCCAATGGCGTAGAGCCCGCTTTTCACGCGGTCCTTGTCCACGAGCACGATCACGTCCTTCAAATTTTTCCCGAGCATGTAAGGCTCGTCGCCGGCAGTGAGGGAATCGAGGAGGAGCGATTTGCCATCGGAGACGATGCGCGGCGGGTCGGGCGCGTTCCCGCGAATCCGGTCGAGCCAAGTGCGCTTCGATGGTTTCGCCACACTTTTGTAACCGCGGCTGAGAATCGCGACCCGGCGGCCGCCCGCTTCCAGCGCGCGGGCAAATTTTTCCACGATCGGAGTCTTGCCCGTGCCGCCGACGGTGAGATTGCCGATGCTGATGACGAGACAGCCGAGGGCCCGCTCGCGGAAGACGCGTTTCCGATAAAGGAACAACCGCAGTTGGACGAGCCGGGCGTAGACTAACGAGAGAAGGTAAAGCAGCCCGCGCAGAAGCGCCGCGCGCATGCCATGGCGACGCCCGAGAATGACGTCGATCGCGAACTGCTCGAGACGTTCAAGCCACTGACCCATCGGACGTAACCAGGGTGATAACAACACGCGCGCCGTGATTGTCGGCCCTAACGATGCGCGTTTCCGCTGAGGCCAAATCGGAGGCGCCGCGCATCGCCGCCGCCACTTGCTCGGGCGCGCGCAAAGTGAGACAGGCGATGGTCGAGCCCGAGCCGCTGAGGAACCCGCCGAGTGCGCCGGCCTCCTCGCCCGCCCGCAGCACGCGATCGAGGAACGGAACAAATTTTGCTCGAAAAGGCTGGTGCAAATGATCGCTCAGCACCCCGCGCAGCTGCTCGTAGTTGCGGCTGGCGAACGCAGCCGTGATGGCGCAGGCATTGCCGCACGATTCGACCGCCGCCTGCCGGCTAATCTCGTTAGGCAAGATTTCTCGCGCTTCCGCGGTCTTCACTTCGAAGGGTGGAATAAGAAGGACAAAACTGAGTTGCGGATCGACCGGGAACTTCTGCTGGCGGTTGCGCCGTGCCACAACGAAACCGCCGAATTCGGCCGGGGCGGCATTGTCGGGATGACCTTCGAGTTCGGCGCAAAGACCGACGATTTGTTCCCGGCGCAACGGTCGTTCAAAAAATTCATTGAGCGCATGGAGGACACCGAGGCGCAAAGTCACACTGCTGCCAAGACCGCGCGAACGCGGCACGTCACCTTCGACGTTGCAGGAAAACGAGAACGGCTCCTCGCCGATGGTCTTGAAAAAAAGCCGTGCCGCTTGTCGCACCATCCAGTCGCCGGAGGTCTCGAGCGCGCGCCTGATGGTGACGAAATTATAAATCTGCAGAGCGACTCCCAGGCAATCAAAGCCCGGGCCGAGATTCGAAGTGGTAGCAGGGATGCGCACCGTGACTTGTTGCTTTTTCAAAGGAAATCGCCCGAAATTGCCGGCGAACGGCCGACGGCTGCTCTGACTTTAACGAGAGCGCTTCCAGCGGCAACAGCATGGCAGGCAAACGGATGAAGGATTGGATCGATTTCGGTCTCGTGCGCGATTTCGCGAATGAGAAAACGGAGGCCTGCCGGCTCTGCACCAAAGCGGAAGGCTGGGTCGAGCGCTACGGAGCCGATGTGCTCGTTTCCTACAAAACGGAAATCGCGCGCGATGACATCCTGCGCGAACTCGCGCAGTGGGCGCTCCTCGCCAACGTTCGTTTCGAGCGCGTCTTCGGGCGGTTTTTGCCAAAGCAAAACGCGGAGCGCCTTCCACCGCAGCTCATCTCGGGCGATCCGGCGGCGTCGCTCCGCAGCACGGTGCTCGAACGGCAGGTTTGTTATGCGATCGATTTCGGAGCCGGCTATTCGAGCGGGCTCTTCATTGACCAGCGGGAGAATCGGCAATTCGTTAGGCGAAGCGCTCCGCGGCGGCTTCTCAACTGTTTCGCCTACACCTGCTCGTTCTCGGTCGTTGCCGGGCTGACCGGCGCGGAAACCCTGAGCATCGATTTCTCGAAAAAATCGCTCCATCGCGGCCGCGACAATTTCATGCTTAACCGGCTCGCGACCGATCGCCATCGCTTCCTCGTTGACGACGTCCTGGCGGTGCTCCCGCGCCTGGCGCGCAAGGGCGAACGATTCGACATGATCATTCTCGACCCGCCAACCTTTTCCCGTTCGCGCACCGGCCGCGCCTGGCAGGTTGAGCGCGACTTCGAAAAGCTGCTTCTCACCGCTTTGGAGGTAGCGCAGCGCGAGGCGAAGATTTTGCTCTCGACCAATTGCACCCGACTGGATGAACGAGCGCTCGAAGTGATGGGCCGCTTTTGTCTCAAAGCTACCCGGCGCGCCGCCCAGTTCATCCGCGGCGTGCCGCTCCCCGATTTCCCACCCGGCGCCGGCGCCCGCTCAGTCTGGATGCTGCTGCGCTGAAGGGATTTTGGAGACGCGCAAAACCGGCGCCTTGTGCGAACATTAGGGCATATGGAGAGCGAAGAAGTGACTGCAGCGACCGGAGATTTCGCGGAGCGCGGGCTCCGTTACACCAAAGAGCAGTGGGACGAGGTCAAAGCGCAAACCGAGGATTTCGTGCGGGAAAACCCGAGCAAAGCGCTCCTCTACGGGGTGGCGGCCGGGTTCCTGATCGATCGCCTGCCGGTCTTTCGCATCTTGACACTTGTCCTTCGGCTACTCCTGAAGGCGCTCAAGCCTGCGTTGCTCATCTACGGGGCGACCCGGCTTTATCAGATGGCGAAGGAAGAGGAGTAATCGCAGTTAGCGATTTTCCACCAGACGCTGCGTCGGCGTACTGGATTGTAGCCGGGCATTGATCGCGCGCAGATCGTCCGCCTGCTTCAGTAAGGCTGACTCTAACTGTTCGATCTTCTTCGCCTGCTTCTCCACCCTGCGATGTTCTTTGAGAAACTCGTTGAGCAGCATCGCGTTGACCGCTTCGTAGCGCACCGTGTAAGGCTTGCCCTCTTCATCGCGCGCCACCAGGTCGGGATCCACTTGCGCGACCTGCTCGGCGATCAGCCCAAACTGCGGGATCGCTTCCGAGTCATACTCCTTCTTATAACGGAACGTCACCGGTTGAAGTGACAGGATCGCTTCGCTCGCATCCTTCATCGGCTTGATCGCTTCCTTGTAACGCGCGGAGGAAGTCATCGTCCCAAGCTGGCCGTTGTTATTGACTACTACGGCCACCCCGCCTGACACCGTCACTTTGTTAATGCCCTGAATGAAGGTCTTACCATGAGTCCGGCGGGTCCCGATCCGAATCACACCCGACTCATCCGCGACGCCGTCGTTGCCAATGTCGATGTTGTTACTCCCGGTCGTGACCGAGCCGGCCAGTTGACCGAGCGCGATGTTCCCACTGCCGTCGGTGTTAGCGGAAAGCGCGGAGTCACCAACGGCCGTGTTGCCACTTCCGGTTGAGTTGAAATTGAGCGCACCGGTACCCAGCCCGGTATTTTCGCTTCCGCTGGTGTTAAATGCGACTGCTCCCCCTCCGACTGCTGTATTGCGAATCCCGGTGGTGCTGAACGTTAGGGCGGCCGTGCCAATAGCCGTATTGTCAAAAGCCGTCGTGTTATCTTCAAGTGCCTCGTCGCCAATCGCAACGTTGCTATACCCGGTCGTATTTCCCACTAAGGCAAACCCGCCT
>JAICXG010000283.1 GCA_025980625.1 Chthoniobacterales bacterium | reverse complement strand
GAGCACGACGATTATAGCGCGATCATGACAAAGGCGCTGGCCGACCGCCTGGCCGAGGCCTTTGCCGAATATCTCCATCGTCAGGCACGGATCGCGTGGGGCTTTGGCAAAGAGGAATGCCTAACGAGTGAAGAACTGATCCGGGAGCGCTACCGCGGAATTCGTCCCGCGCCGGGCTACCCGGCCTCGCCCGATCACGTCGAGAAGCGCACCCTCTTTGACCTCCTGGCGGCGGAGAAAAACACCGGCATCAAGTTGACAGAATCCTTCGCCATGCATCCTGGGGCGAGTGTGAGCGGCATTTATTTTTCGCATCCGGCGTCACGTTACTTCGCGGTCGGAAAGATCGAGCGGGACCAGGCCCTGGATTATGCGTTACGCAAGAACAGATCGTTAGGCGAAATCGAGCAATGGCTCTCGCCTTATCTGGCCTACACTGCCGGCTGATTCTTCCATTACCAGCCTGGCGGCTGGCTGGGGCCCATTAGTCAGGCGCTTCCTGGCCTAACGAGTATCTTCGACCCAGCTGACGATCTGGTAGTTATTAATGAGCCCGTCCGAGCCGAGGGCTTCGTCGTAATGCAGGTTGGTGACACCGGTCATGGTCACAGTCTTACCGACGATCGAGCCAAAGACATGACCCGAACTGCCACCGCCGTTGACGGTCACGTCGTGATTCGGGGCGTAGAGCGCGGCGGTGATCTGGCCATTGCCGCCGAGGTTCACATGCGGTGTCACGCTGTCGACCGGCTGCACGCCGTAAAGCAGGAGATTGGCCGGTTGGTTTGCCGGATTGAGCACGCCCTTGCCGGCGATATCGACATTGCCCTGAAAATAAATTGTCGCGTTCACTCCTTGCCCGAGAATAACCTGAGCAGTGCCGGTAACGGAGATATCGCCGCTGACAAAGACCTCGATGTAAGAAGAGCTGCCGTCAGCGTTGCCAGCGAGGGTGAGCGTCTGGCTCCCCGCAATGGAAATCGCACTCAAACGGTAACGCGATTGCGCCGAGCCTTTGGTGCTGCTGGCGTTGAGGGTAGCCGTGCCGGTGACGATCGAGGGCGTGGGATTGATGGATGTCCAGTTTGGATCCGCGATCGGGATCGGATCCTGGTAAAAGTCCGTCCGGATTACGCCGGTCACGTGATTGGTGTTAATGGCGGTGCCGGAGTTAGTCGAGACGTCGCCGTAGACATAGGCGTTACCAGCATCGATCAGGTTGCCGTCGGTTGCGATATTGCCGTTCTCCTGCCGCTTGGTGACATCGTATTGCCCGTTGGTCGATTTAGTCGCGTACCGTGAGTCGTAGCTGTCGACGACGATGTTTTGGTTATTAAGGTCGAGCGCGCCGACGGAAAAGATCGCCTGATTGAATGAAGAGAGTGGCGCAACGATCGCCTCGAGCCGGCGTGCAGCATGCGGCGTGTTAGTTTCGCTCGTGAAGAGATTATCTATGAAGCGCTGCGCCTGCAAAGTCAGCTTGCGCAGACGATTGTCCTGTTTGTTGAATCCGATTCGCGGCGGTCCCGTCAGTGGCATCGTGCCCAGCGTACGGATCCGGTAATATTGCCAGCCGTTGCTCGCGTCGATCAACTGCGCGGGCGCATCCACATCCACCTCGACAGTCATCGGTGTGTCAGCCAGTCCGGCATTGGGGACGGTTGTCAGTCCGTGGCTGATCACGCCGTCGCCCGGAGTATTCGTCCAGCCGCTCCAGGCGCCATTGGGTGCGGGATAGAGTGATTTGCGCAGCTCCACTACCGCGAGGTCAATTCCTGACTCCGCGCCGAGCAAGGCTTCCTGCCAGGTTGAAGTCTGCAGCGCCACCTGGTAACGGCTGGAGACGGCACGCAGCACTTCAGTGGCAAAAAGCGAGAGGATCGTAATGACCAGCACTGTCCAGAGAAGGACACTGCCATTGTCGTGCAAAGGGCGATGTATTTTCATTTTAGTAAACGCCGGTTCCGGTATCGGTTCGGGTGTTGCGCAGTAACACGGTGTCATAGACCGCTGTGGCATCGATCGCGCTCTGCGAAGCGCCGCTCGATCTGAAGATCGGCTTGAAGGTTATCCGAGTGGTCGCGACCTTCCCGAGGTCGGTCACGGTGAAGTTAAAGTCAGAGACATTCTCGGCGATCGCCACCGGCGTGAGGGCATCCTGCTGGCGGTAGATCGTCCCGTTGGCGAGATAATAGTTAATCTGCACCGAGCTACCGCTGGCCCCGTAATATACCCCACCTTCGCCGTCTAATTGCGGCGTCTGCGGGTTACCATTGGCGTCGTAGTAGGAGGGAATGGTGATCGTGGTGCTGTTCGGCGCCGTTTGCACGCTGAGCGCCCGCCGCAGATCCAGCGCCAGGTAATCGGAGATACGCACTGAGTCGGTGTGGTTGGTCGCAAAATCGGTCGTCGCGGCAAAATTCCGTTCCAGGCTGACGAAGCCCATCATCAGCGCGAGACTGATCGCGCTAAAGATCGACATCGCGATCAGCATCTCGGGAAGAAGAAATCCCGAGAGCGCGCAGCTTCGCCGTGTCCTCATTTCGCCACCCCTCCTTTGGCGAGGATCGCTACGACCTGGCGCGAGACACTTCTGCTATTCGGCGCGCCGGTGTAAGTGAGAGTCCAGACGACCTTGATTGCATTCTCGGCCAGCAGCGTCGCACTTTGACTTACGATCGTGGTCGTGCCGCCGCTCCGCGCGAGCTGAATATTGCCAGTCGTACTGCTGCCGTAGGCGACAAGGGTCAGATTTTCTGCCATGTCCTTCAACGGCGTGCTCCCCGAGGGATCAGTGTTGAGCAGATTATCGCGCAGCCAGCTCGCATCGGTTACTTCGTGCCAGTTGGCGATGCGCATCGATTCCATCCGCTGCTGCAGGATCTGGCTGGCTGCGATCGACTCCTTGGCGCAGCGGATGGTGTCCATCGCCGCCATGTTCATGGTGAAGAGCGAGGTGAGGAAAGCGGCGGCGAGAGCTGCTGCCACGGTTGTCTCAGTCAGAGAAAAAGCCTGCCGCCGCGAGTGTGGCTGGAGTTGCATGTCCCGAGGTTTAAAGAGCAAAAACGGTGCCGCCTGTTATAATTTCCATAACATTCGGGCCCCTCCCGCGAGCAGAGTGCAGCGGAGTCGCGGGCCTTAATCGTCCTCCCGGCCCGCCAACACCGCCTGTTCACGCATCAGATCAAGCAATGTGACAAGTTTCGGTCGGCTTGTCCCCGGCCTCGGTCGCGGCAAAGCCGCCGGGCGCTTACATCTTCAAAGGCGAAGCAAGAACAAAGCCAGGACCGATAAGGTGATTGCCAACCGGACAACGATTATTTGTCTTTACACGCACTGGCGCTGTGCCTCACCATGCCCGCCATGAAATCCATTCTCCGCCACACACACACCGCACACCTGCTTCAGGTGTGCGTTTCATCGGTCGCGCTGATTCTTAGCAGCGCGTTTAGCTCAGCAGAAGATTGCCCGCCAAATATGCCGGTCACGCTCACGGCGGAAGAGACGCTCGGCATTGCTTATCAGCCTGGCGATCAAACGATGCTCAAGCGCTATCGCTTCGCCCCCGACCCTGCCATCTACGGTCCGGGTCCCTACCCGACCGTGCTCTTGATTCCACCGGCTGAGTTCAAAGGCGCCGACGATGCAGGAGTCACAAGCGAGCGTTG
>JAICXG010000027.1 GCA_025980625.1 Chthoniobacterales bacterium | reverse complement strand
GCAAGCGCGCGCGCAACGGCGACACGCTGCTGTTGGCCACCGGAAAGCTGGCTCGGCAGATGTTTGGAGCGATGGGCCATGCCGACGCGCTCGAGCGCTTCATTGACGAATGCTTTGCGTTCGCTCGCGCCCATTCCGCGATAGGTCAGCGGCAGCTCGACATTTTCGTAGACCGTCAGATCGCCAATGAGATTGAAGCTTTGAAAGATGAACCCGATCTCACGATTCCGAATCCGGGCGCGCTCGGGAAAGGAGAGGTTCGCAACCTCATTGCCCTTGAGCGAGTAGCTCCCGCCCGAGGGCGTGTCGAGCAGGCCGAGGATGGAAAGGAGGGTCGATTTTCCGCAGCCCGAGGGCCCGGCGATCGAGATGTATTCGCCGGTGCGAATGTCGAGGTGGATCCCGGAAAGGGCATGGGTTTCGACTTCATCGGTCAGGAAAACTTTCGTGACGCCGTCGAGATGAATCAGAGTGTGATTTCCGTTATTCATGGTGCGTTGATTGGATGGTGCGGTGGTTAAGAGTTCGGCAGGCATGTGGTTGGTTGGTGACTTAGTTGAGTTGAATTCGGTCGTGCGAATCGTAGGCGCTGGTGTCGGAAAGGATCACCTGGTCGCCTTCTTTGAGGCCGCTCAGGATTTCGATGGTGTTGACGGAGCTGCGGCCAAAATGCACCGGAGTGCGGATTGCTTCGCCGTTAGGCGTTAGGCGGAAAACCCCGACGGTCGCGCCATCCTGGGCAAAAGCGGGACGGCCGACGTAAAGAACATTGTCGAGTCGTTCGAGTTCGATCGTGCCGTCGACGCTCAGATCAGGACGCGCCCCTTTCGGGAGCGAACCATCGAGTGCGACATCGACCGTGACGGTTCCCTGTTCGACCGCCGGATCGACGCGAATGACGTGCCCGGAAACGATTCCGTTGCGAGTATCGATCGAGGCCGGCTGGTTGATCTGGATATCTTTCGCCTGAGTCTCGGCGATTTTTACCTGGGCCTTGAGTTTGGTCGGGTCCGCGACGCGGGCGAGATTTGTGCCCGCGATCACGCGCTGGCCCACTTCGACCGGCAGTTGCTGGAGCACGCCCTGCATACCGGCCTTGACATGGAGCGCCTCGACATCACGCGCCTTGAGTTCGGCGGAAGCCTTGAGCTGATCGACTATGGCTTGCTTGGCGGCCAACTGCGGCTCGATCGAGTCACGGGCAAATTGGAGGCGTTTTTGTTCGATCTTGTCGCGATTCTCAAGTTCGTCGCGTTTGATGATCGAGGTCTTGTATTCGAGTTCGGCGATAAGCCCGTTCTTTCTCAGATTGTCGTTAGTCTCGGCCTCCATCTTCGCCTGCTGGTATTCCGAATGGACCTGGGCGGTCGTGGATTCCTGATTCAACAGCTCGCGCTGAAGGGTGGCGCGCAAGGTCGTCAGCTCCGCTTCGGCGGCTTTGTGCTGTGACTCTGCATCGAGCGCCGCCTGTTGCAGGTCGGGGCTGGAAAGCTCGAGAATCACGGTGTCGGGCTCGACCTTGGCGCCGGGCCGAACGATAATTTTCTCAACCCGACCTTCCTTGCTCGCGGCGATCCAGCGGATGTCCTCCGGCACGAGCGTGCCGAGGCCGCGCACCTGGCGCAGCATCGGTCCGCGCTTCACCGTATCGATCCAGACTGAAGCGCGATCGACGCTCATGGCGGCCGGTTTCAGTCGCGAAACGGCCACGCCAATCACGACCAACGCGAGTGCCGAGCCGCCGATGATGATCAGGCGCCGCTTCTTCTTCTTCTTTGCGAGATCAGGTCGGGCGACATCCATGGATGAAGTGACTGCGGTAAAGCCCGTCGTGCGTTCAGGCTCGTTGTTGCCGCCAATCACTTCGAAGCTTCGCTGCATCTTGGCTGATTCCTGCACTTAAAGCACGCCGACAGTGTGGAGCAGAGTCGCGACCGCCTGAACCCCGTTCACAATCGGAAACAGTGCCGTCCCGATGAGCGCGGCAAAAACCGCCGTGTCGACCGCGAATCCACGTTTCGCCTCGTCCGCGAAGTAGTCATTGCTGATCTCGAAGAAAGCCGGCCGGTGGAACTGCGCGGGCGTGCCGCAATCACCGCTCAACCTGCAACTCTGGTAGTGATGATCCGTCGGCGGAAAAATCCGGCCGTCGCGCGAAGTGCGCGCGTCGGACTGATGACGCCGCCTGATCTGTTCGATGTGAGGTGTGTGTTTCATAGTCTTGTTCCTTTGAGATGCGTCGGCTTGGAATCTTGGATTCAGAAATTTTTGCCGACGCGGCGGGAGCTATCGCAATGGCCGTGCCATGCTTTTCCAAATTCGCTAAGTCGCATCTCAAATGCCTTTTACGCGCCTAACGAATCGACCTAAGGGATGCGCATTTGCGTCGGCTCTGGGATGCTGCTGTCCCAATCTTGGGAAACGCCAGGATGTAAGAACCTGGCGAAAGACGGTACTTAGAACTGGAAGTAAATGAAATCCGAAGTCGTTAGGCTGCGGAGCGTCAGGATGCCCATGAAAAGCACAATCCCGAGCACTGTTTCAAAGGCGAAGCGGCCGCGCTCCGGCCATTCGAACTCGGGATTCCAGCGCGGAAAAATGCCGCTAAAGAAGAGGTGAATCGCGAGCGGGAGCGAGTAGATGCAAACCATCAACGCGAAATACAGTCCCATCGCCCAATCGCGTTTCGAGGAAAGAAAAGGTGAGAGGGTCAAATCATGGATGAGCTGGCCGATGTCGCGCTCGCGGAACATCAGCCAGCCGATGCAGGCGAGCGCGAATGTGCCGCTAACTTTGACGAGCCAGGGAATTGTTTTCTCCCAACCGAGTGCGCCCCAGCCGCGCTCAGCCAGAAGCAAAAATCCCCAGTAAAAACCCCACATCACAAAGTTCCACGAGGCCCCATGCCAGAGGCCGCTGATCGCAAACGTCGCGACGAGGTTGAATGAGTTACGGGTGGGACTGCAACGGCTTCCGCCTAACGGAATATAGAGATAATCGCGCATCCAGGTTGAGAGCGAGATGTGCCAGCGCCGCCAGAAATCAGCCGGCGAAGTCGCGATGTAGGGATGGAGAAAATTCCGCATGACCTCGAAGCCTAACAATCGCGCGGTGCCGCGCGCGATGTCGGTGTAGGCAGAAAAATCAGCGTAGATCTGCACCGTGAAGGCGAGCACGCCGGCCCAGAGCACCGGAAAGGACGGGGAAGAGAGCGCAAAGATTTTGTTCGCGACAATCGCGACGTTGTCGGCGATCACGACCTTTTTGAAATAGCCCCAAAGCATCAGCCCGAGCGCGCTCCGCCAGAGCTCGGCGTTGAAATAGCGGTGATCGGAATACTGCGGCAACATGTGGCTCGCGCGCTCGATCGGTCCCGCCACCAACTGCGGAAAAAACGTGACGTAGAGCGCATATTTCATCAGGCTCCGCTCCGCCGGGACCTGCGCGCGATAGACATCGACGACGTAGCCGATCGATTGAAAGGTGTAGAAAGAAATCCCGACCGGGAGCGCGAGGCGAAGTGCGACATGCAAGGGATGGGCGCCGAATTCGGCCAGCAGCACATCGAGATTATCAAGAACGAAGTTGGCGTATTTGAAGGTGGCGAGAAGTGCGAGACTGCCGCACACACTTACGAGAAGAAAGGCGCGCCGCCGGTGCGGCCAGCGTTCCATCCCGAGCGCGCAACTATAATCGACCAGCGTCGAGGCCCAGAGCGGGAGAAGAAACCATGGATGTTCCCAGCCGTAGAAAACGTAGCTCGCGACGAGAAGAAAAACATTCTGCCAGCGCCGCGAGAGCGACCAATACGTCGCCAAAACGATGAGCAAAAAGACGACGTAGACTAACGAATGAAAGATCATCGGTTCAGCACCGGCCGCAGTTCCTCGGCGTAAATTTTCGTCGCGCGTTCCTTCGCCCACGGGCCGATGTGGTCATCGTTAGGCCGCAGATACATGTCGGGCGTGAACTGCTTGTTTCCGGTCGTATCGACGAAGATGCCGCCGCGGCTTTCAATCCATTCGCGCAATTCCTTCACGTATCGGCGCAGCCCCGGTCCTTCTTGAAAATCATTGTCCGGCCCGGGATTCGGACGCACTCGCACAAAGCAAATCGCAATTCCTGCGTCGTGTGCCGTCTGCACGATGTGCGGGAGGAAATTTTTGTGCGGGTCGGCGCTGAAATCCAACGGCCGGGCCGCGACCGCTTCCGGGGTTTGCGGCAATGTTTCCTGGCGCAGGCGCGCGACATCGAAGATTTCGTTCACGCGCCGGGGCAAACCCTTGATTTTCGGCCCGACTGATGCCTCGGTCCGAAAGGCGAACCGGCTGATTTTTTCCTGATAATGGTGGCGCCGATCATTCAAGGGATAGAGCCAGCTCGCGATCCGTTGCAGCGGCGTCTCTCGTTGGGATTGCTTGCCCAGGACCTCTTTGAAAACCGGGTCCTCACCGTGCATGAGCGACTCGAGAAATGCGCGATACGTCGGGGTCGTGCGAAAGGCGGCGTTGGTCAGCAGATCGTAATTGAAAAAAATGCAGACCCAGCGCGGCTTCACGCCGGAAGCGACGACGTAATTTTTCAAACTCAAATACCAGGCTGCCGAAGCCGCGCCACCGCGCCAGATCATCTCCACTTTTCCCTCGCCCAATTCGTTCTCGAGCAGTTTCGGATCAATCGCGGCATGGACTAACGAGTCGCCGATGAGCACGATCGCAGGCCGGTTGGCGCGGAGCCGCTCGAGTGGTTGCCGATTGAACGGCCGCTTACTCGGCAGCCAGTGATTCAGCGCCAGAGGAACAAGCAAAATCGCGGCAACAAAAATCAGGAGCCGCGCGACATGCCTCGATTTCATCTCTGGCCTAACGAGGGAGCCGGAGTAACGCTTCGCTCCCGCTGCGATCGGTCCGGTTGGCGAGATTGAGCGAGCCGCCGTGCGCCTCCGCGATCTGGCGGCTGAGCGGCAACCCGATGCCGGACCCCCCCGGTTTGGTGGTAAAAAACGGGACGAAGAGATTGCTTGGATTCATGACGCCCGGCCCTTCATCGCGCACAAAAACCTCCGCGCAATCGCTCCGCGTGCGCCAGCCGGCCACGACTTTGCCGCCGGTCTCGAGCGAGGCGTCAACCGCGTTGTGCAAAATGTTGATGAGGAGTTGCTCGATCTGCGCAGCATCGGCCGAGATCACAATTTCCGGCCCCTCGACCAATCGCACCGCGAGCCGCGTTTCCAATTCAACCGCTCGCCTAACGAGGGTCCCGAGCTCGACCGGTTCTTTCTGCGGCGGCGGCAATTTCGCCAGGCGGGTGTAAGCCTGCATAAAGCGGCCAAGCGATTCCGCCCGGGCCGCGATCACGTTCAACCCGCTCCGCGCGTCATCCTGCCAGTCGGGCGGTGGCGGATCCCGCCTGAGCAGATGCTCGAGGCTGCCGGCGATCGATTTGATCGGGGCGAGCGAGTTATTCATCTCATGCCCGAGGACGCGCACGAGTCTTTGCCAGGCGATGCGCTCTTCTTCACGCAAGGTCCGGCTCAGGTCGGTCAGAACCAGCAATTCGTGCGGCAAACCGTGTTCGCGAAAATGGCTGCGCCGCACCCCCCAACGACCAGATGCGCCGGGGAAACTCAAGGTCAGCGGCTGATCCTGATCGGCATCGAGACAAACCGCGAGCCCGAGCTCGCTGGCGCGGCGGCCTAACAACTTATCGATCGGCTGGCGAAGCAGGTTTTCCCCCGCGCGGTTGACCAGCCGGAGCCGGCGATCGGGATCGAACGTGAAAACCGCGACGTCGATTTCCGCCATGATCGTGCGGAGGAGCGCGGTTGCCTCGAAGGCCCCGAGCCGTTGCACGCGCAGAGTTTCGCCGAGCTGATTGATCTCGAGCAGCACCTCGCCGAGTGCGTCGTCGGCCCGCGCGCCGCGGGCCCGGATCGAGTAATCGCCTTCGCGCAGCGCCGCGAGCAGATTGCTCATCGTTTGCAGCGGCCGGATAACGTGCTCGCGCGCGCTGCTCAGGAAAGCGAGCGCGCAGACGCCCATTACGAGCACGAGAGTCCAAATCAGTTTGGCGCTGTAATCGCCGGCCCAAAGGAGCGCGAGCGCGATGATCATGGCGGGCAGCGCCGCAGCCAGGGTTAGCCAGGTCAGTCGGCCCTGATGAGAAACACGATATCGTAGCTTGCGCGCCGATCTCATGATACGAATGCGGGGCTGGCGGCCGGCTCGCGCCGCAACTCCTCCTCACAGCCCATAATGCTGGAGCCGCCGGTAAAACGCGCTCCGGCTCAAGCCTAACGACTCGGCCGCCTTGCGCGCGTTGCCGTCGTGGCGGGCGAGGGCTTTCTTGATCAGAAAAGCCTCGACCTCTTCCAAGCTCATCTCTTCGAGGCGAGGTGTGCCGTCCGACGCAGTCGTTAGGCCAAGATCGTTCGCTTTGATTTGATTGCCCTGCGACATAAGGACGGCGCGCTCGATCACGTGATCGAGCTCGCGCACGTTGCCCGGCCATTGATGGCGCATCAGCGCTTCGTGCGCCGCCGGCTCGAAGCCGCTCAGGTTTTTTCGGTAACGCTCGGCATGTTGCCGGAGGAAATGGACCGCGAGCGGGGCGATATCTTCGCGCCGTTCGCGCAATGGCGGCAGCGCAATCTCGATCGTGTTGAGGCGAAAAAGCAGGTCCTGCCGGAACCGCCCGGCCGCGACTTCATCGTGCAGGTTGGCGTTGGTCGCGGAAATAATCCGCACATTCGCGTGCAGGGTGCGCGAGGAACCGACTCGCTCGAACTCGCCCGTCTCGATGACGCGCAGCAATTTCGCCTGCTGACTGAGCGGCAAGTTGGAGATCTCGTCGAGGAAAAGCGTGCTCTCATCGGCCAACTCGAACCGGCCGGCGCGGTCCGTCTTCGCGTCGGTGAAGGCGCCTTTGACGTGACCGAACAGCTCGCTCTCGAACACGCCCTCCGATAATCCGCCCATGTTGACGGTGATCATCAACTTGCTCGCGCGTGGCGACAGCGAGTGCACCGCCTGCGCGACCAATCCTTTGCCAGTCCCGTTTTCGCCTGTGATGAGGATGTTCGCGTCGGAAGGCGCCACGCGCGCGATCAACTCCATCACGGGCCGCATCTGGGACGATTCCGAGATGATATTCGGCATCCGGGCGCGGAGCAGCTCGTTTTTCGCCTCGAGCTGCTGCGTTTTGCGGAGTGCGTTGCCGAGCGCAATCTGCGTTCGCACGATCGCGAGCAGCCGATCGTTGTCCCACGGCTTGGTGACAAAATCGCGCGCCCCGAGTTTCATCGCCTCGACCGCGAGATCGACCGTCGCCCACGCCGTCATGACAACGATCGGGAGCGTCTCATCGATCGCCTGGATGCGCGGGATGATCTCGAGGCCTTCCTGGCCCGAGGTCGTGTCGCGGGTATAATTCAAGTCCATCATGAGGAGCGCGTAACTGCGCTTCTCGAGTGAATTAAGGACCGCGCCTAACGAAGTTACGGCGTCAGTCTGGTAAGCTTCGCCCTTGAGCAAAATGCGCAGCGCCTCGAGCACATCGGCCTGATCGTCAGCGATGAGGATGCGGTTCATCGCTTAACGATGAACCGCATTTCCCGCACGGCGTCAATTCCGCGACCGAAGGCGCCGCTCGGGCCGGGGCGACCTGAGGCGGGCGGCGAAGTCTGCTCATTTGACGACATCGGCACGGTTCTAGCTTTTTACCGCCAGCGTGCTGGAACACACACTGTCAGAACAGGAGCGGAGCCAGATTCTTCAGACGGTCGAGATGTTTGAGGCCATCACTCAAACACAGCCCGATGATTATCAGTCGCTTGAGATCCTGAAGGTCGCTTACCAAAAGCTCGGCAAGACGGACGAGGCGACCCGCACCTCGCGCCGCCTCGCCGAGGCTTATTTCAACGCCGGCTCGTTCTCACTCGCGATGCAGGAATGCGAGGCGGTGCTCGCGGCCGAGCCGAATGCGCCGGAGATGCTCGCGATGCTGGGCGAGATCGAAGCAAAGCTGAAGGAAACCGGCCAGCCCAAGCTGAAGGGTGGGCCTCGCGACGCGCTCATCGCCGAAACGGCTGGCAGCGCAGACAACCGTACGGTTGGCGGCGGACTGCTAGAGATCGGCGGGCGCGACGCCGGCAAGCCGCGCCGGCGCCTTTCAGAGGAGGATGCCGAGCAAGGTAATGATCAGCTCGCCAAGTTTCTCGTCGTTCAACAGCTCTTCCCCGAGGAAGAGGTGAAGAGTGCGCTTGCCGAGGTGAAAGAGAGAAACAAGGCCCCAGGCCAGCAGCTTGCAGCTTCCCTCCTCGACTGGCTCTGCCAGGGCAACGAAGCGAAGACGGAGTCGATCCTCTCGGCCTTAATCGACCGGACGAAGTTTGCCTATGTGCCGCTGGAATATTTCGATTTCGATCGCCACATTGTGCGGATGTTGGCCGACGAACTGACGATCGGCCGCCTCTTTGTCCCTTTCGATCTGGTCAGCCGCACAATCATGATTGCGGTCTGCAATCCTTTCGATGCCGCTGCGCGCCAGGAAGTGGAGCACTCGCTCGATTACTCGGTCAATTGGTACCTGGCAAAGCCAACCGCGATCATCAAAACGCTCCAGGAGATATACCGGCTCGGCCCTTAAAGCCGCCCCAAACGACATGAGAAGCAAATCTTTCGGGGAACGGATCGCCGATGTCCTGATCGAGGATGGCCTGCTCCTGCCGGCCCAACTCGACGAGGCGATCGCGATCCAGAAACAGCAGGGTGGCCGGCTGCTCAAAATCCTGACCGACAAGCAATTTGTGAGCGATCAGGACATGGCCATCTCGATGGGTCGTTGCTTGAACACGCCGCCGATCAATCTCGCCAAGGTGCGCGTGCCGGAGGAGATTTTGAACCTGGTGCCGCGGGATATGGCCAAGGCCTACCGGCTCGTGCCCGTCGCACGACTGGACGCCAAGCTTTTTGTTGCAATGGCCGACCCGACCAACGTGCTCGCTGTCGATGATCTCAAGCGCCGCGTCCAGATGGACATTGTGCCGATGATCGCGACCGAGCGGGCGGTGAGTGACGCGCTCAGCGGCGTGCATGCAGCCGGCGCGAACATGAGCGAGGTACTCAAACAGGTTTCGGAGGAAGCGGCGAGCGACGTCGAAGTGCAGCAGGCGCGACGCGAAGAGATCGACCTCGACCGGCTTGCGACGGACAGCGAAGACGCGCCGGTGATCAAAATCGTCAACCTGATCCTGGCGCAGGCGATCAAGGAAAAGGCGTCGGACATTCACATCGAGCCGTTCCAGCGGGTATTGAAGTTGCGCTACCGTATCGATGGGGAACTGGTCGCGGCCGAGTCGCCGCCGAAGACGCTTCAGCTCGCCATCACCTCGCGCATCAAAATCCTCGCCGGACTTAACATCGCGGAGAGGCGCGTGCCGCAGGACGGCCGCTTCCGCATCAAGGTCATGGGCAAAGAGGTCGACCTCCGAATCTCGATTTTGCCGACCGCGCATGGGGAGAAGGTGGTCATCCGTATTCTCGACAAGTCCTCCGTCGCCGGCAGCATCGATACCCTCGGGATGGACGAGGAAACGCTGGCGCGTTTCCGCAAGGCGATCGATGCGCCGCACGGGATGATCCTCGTCACCGGCCCGACCGGCTCGGGCAAGACGACGACGCTCTATTCGGTTCTGCAGGAATTGAACAGTCCCAATTACAACATCGTAACGGTCGAAGACCCGATCGAGTACGAGCTGATGGGCGTGAACCAGGTCGCGGCCCGCGCGGATATCGGACTCGACTTCGCTTCGGCGCTGCGCTCAATCCTGCGCCAGGACCCCGACATCGTGATGGTCGGTGAAATTCGCGACAACGAAACCGCCGACATTGCGGTCAAGGCCGCGCTCACCGGTCACCAGGTGCTCTCTACCTTGCACACGAACGACGCCGCCGGCGCCATCGCCCGTCTCGACGACATGGGTATCGAGCCATTTCTCATTTCCAGCTCTGTCATTTTGACTTGCGCGCAGCGGCTTGTCCGACGCGTCTGCATGAATTGTCGCGAGGAATTTCTTCCCGAACCCGAAATGTTTAGCCGGCTCAATATGGACCCGCCGGAAGGCGCGACCTTCTATCAGGGCGCGGGCTGCGAGCGGTGCAAAGGGCGCGGCTATTCCGGACGGGCGGCGGTCATCGAAGTGTTGCCCGTGAGCGAGACGATCCGGCGCCTCATTATCAAGCGCGCTTCCGCCTCGGTTATCAAAAACCAGGCGCTCTCCGAGGGAATGAAGACGCTGCGCATGGTTGGGATCGACAAGGCAATCGAGGGAATCACCACTTTGGAGGAAGTCTGGCGGGTCACCGCCGAGGATCACTAGATGAACATTTCATTTCTGCGTTTTTTGAAACGGGAGAAGGCGGCGGTCGCAAGCGCCGTGACGGCTTCTTCGCCATCGGCGACCACCTTCGAGAAGCCAGCTTCGGAGCGACTCGGCAAAACCGTCATGCCGAACACTTCGCGCTACGTCGGAGCGGACGCGGCGGCCAGTTTTCCCCTTGCGCCTGAGACTGGCGCTGCAGCGACGGGGAGCGGTAATCTGCCAATCGGATTTGCTTCACCGGGCGCGGCGGCAATGCCGGCGATTGTACCGCGCAAGATTTCGTTAGGGGCGAACGGCACCATCAGCGCGACGCCGCGCTTTTCGCAGCCTGACGACACAGCCCAGGCGATCGCCGAACGTAAAATCGCGCTTCAGCTCGCCGACTTGTTGCCACAGATTGCGCCCGAACTGTTGCAGGCCCAGGCGATCGACCTGGAACGCCGGGTTCTGTTTCACGCCTCGGAACTCGAGCGCGGGATGGCGAGCGGCCACCCGACGGCGACTCTTCGCTCGATCTATCAGCAGGCGCCGGAGCTTTTCACCCGAGCCATCACCGAGGCTGACCCGACGCAGGTCGCGCTCCCTTTCGGCAAGGTACTGGAACAATTCGCCAGCTTCCAAGTGCGGCCCGACCAAATGCGGACCAACGACCTGCCGCAAGTCGAAACACCATTTCTCCAGGTAGCAATGGAAGATGAGAAACGATTCCGGACTTCGACGGCTGCGATCGCGCGAGTCGAGCCGCCGGCGACCTCGACGCCTCCGGCCGCATCTGCGACCGAAGCGGCGCCTGTAACCCAGTCGGGTCCTGTCATCGCGGCGCCAAAGATTCCCACTTCACCAGCACCGGCCGCGCCAATACTCTCCGCAACGACGAAGCCGATCGCCGAGCGCAAAACGATTGCGCCTATTCGTCTGCCCATTCCCACGCCGGCAAAAAATGAAAACGGACCCGCCGCCGCCGACGCTTCAGCCGAGCCGCGGAGTACGATCCACCTGCCCACCCCACAAACTCCGGCAAAAATTACGTCGAACGGAACGGGTGCGCCCGCCTCTGAGAGAGTTCCAGCCTCAAGCGGGCCGCCTGTTCCCACTTTGCCGTCGCCCTTCGCGCCGGCGCCGCTCTCTCGCATTCCCTTGAAGGTGACGTCGCCCTCGAACGATCTGCGCGAGGCACTGCATCCGCAAGACTGGTCGGTTCGGCCCGCGCCGCCGGAGAAGCTGCCGGCACTGGAGCACGAAGGGAGCATTCAACTGCCATTGCGCGAGGTGCTGAACGGAGTGCCGCCTTTCCAGTTGTCCGGGCCGCCGCTCGATCAATTGCCGGCAACCGCGCGGATCGAATTTCCGATCGCGCTCATCAAGCCGCAGTTGTCGTCGGGCCGGGTCGAAGTATCGCCGGCGCAATTCCAGGCTGCTTTGCCCGAGGAATTTCGCCGTCAATTCCAGCTCGAGGATCAGGCGACGCCGATTCCGTTGCCCTTGCCGGAAATTCTGAAGAACCTGCCTAACGAGAGCTTACAGCTTCGCGGCGACCAGGAGGAGACCGAGGTCGAAACATTTTTCGAAACGCCATTCAGCCAAAAAGCCACCGAGGATGCCGAGCGCCTGAAAGTCCCTTCCGGACCGGTTGCGAAAGCGACAGTTACCGATCCTGCTTCTCCTTCAGCCGGTGGCGTCGAGCCCGGCCCACCTGAAGCACCGCGAGCGACTCTTGCCCCGAAAATCTCATTGCAACCAGCGGCCGAGCCGGCGTCAGCGCCAATTGCTACCGCCGCGCTCGATCCCAAGTCCATCGTCGCCCGGGCCAGCAGTCTCCCGGGCGTGCTAGCGTGCGCGATTGTGTTTTCCGACGGCCTGAGTCTGGCGGGCAATATTCCGCCCGACTACGAGGTTGACGCTCTTTGCGCGATCACCCCGGCGATCATGAAACGGATGGATGCGCAGATGACGGCCGCGAAACTGGGCGCGCTCACCGGAATCACAGTCTTTTGCGAGCGGGCCGGAGTCACCCTTTTTGCCCACGGGAACATCTGCCTCGCCGCGCTCCACGCACGGGGCGAGGAAATCAACTGCGCAGCGCGCGCTCGGCTTGGCCAGTTCGCGGAAGAATTGGCCCGGACCTACGCGCCTGCCGACTCATGAAGCGCCATCCGCCTAACGACACCTAACGCCTAACGAAAATGTCCATCATCAACTACGCCAGCCGCGAGATTCAGTTCAAGATCGTTTATTACGGGCCCGCCCTTTGCGGAAAGACGACCAACCTCGCTTACATCCACGAGCGGATCAGCCCGGCCAACCGCGGCGATCTCGTCTCCCTCGCAACCGCCGCCGATCGCACACTCTTTTTCGATTTTCTCCCGCTCAACGCCGTGGTCATTAAAGGCTTCGTGACCAAATTCCAGCTCTACACCGTGCCCGGTCAGGTGATCTACAACGCCACGCGTCAGCTTGTCCTGCGCAGCGTCGACGGGATCGTTTTCGTCGCCGATTCGCAGTGGGAGAAAATGGAGGACAACGTCGAGAGCTTTAAAAATCTCGAGGAAAATCTCGCCCAGCAAAACCTCTCGATCGACGAAATCCCCTACGTTTTGCAGTACAACAAACGCGACCTGACGAACATTGCGCCGATCAATTATCTCGAGTTCCTGCTTAACAATCGCAAAAGACGCGTCCCGAGCTTCGAAGTCATTTCGAGCACCGGGCAGAACGTCTTCGCTTCCCTCAATGCCGTCTCGCAGATGTTGCTGCACAAGTTCAGCAAACAGGAAGCGCCGGCGAGCGGCGCCGCCACGGCCGTCGCGGTACCGGTCGAGCCGTCCAGTTTGCCTTCGCCGACGCTCAAGCCAAAAATTGCGTTGCCTTCGCTGTCATGAACTGCATCCCGGCGCTCACGATCGAGAACGTCGCCACCCTCGATGGCATCCTCGGCGACTTTCTCCAGAAATCCGACGCCGATCTCACGGTCGTGATCGATCGCGGCGGCAATGTCATTTCACAATCTGGCGACGGCTCAGTGATGGACGTGACAATCATCGCCGCGCTTGCCGCCGGCTCCTTTGCCGCCACCCAGGAATTGGCGCGCCGGATCGGGGAAGTCGAGTTCAACGCGCTCTATCACCAGGGCAATGGCAGCCACATCTTCATGAATTCAGTCGACGAGAACACGATCATGATCACGGTCTTTGGCCGGCGCACGACCGTCGGGCTGGTCCGTTTTTATTCCGCGGCAGCGGCTTTGGCGGTGGCGGAATTACTCAAATCGCTCGATCCGAGCGCCGGCCACGGCTTCACTTTTGACGCCAGCGACGTCACGGCGAATCCGATCTTTGTCGATCGTTAGGCAAAATCGGAGCCCGGAACGCGGGTTTGCATTCCTCTGCCGGTTGCGCATTGCAGTCGATGCGGGAGATTCTTGCGCACGAATTTATGGCGGTTCAGTTCCGGGATTATTACGAGACGCTGGGCGTTTCGAAGACGGCCAGCGCGGATGAAATCAAGAGCGCTTTCCGCAAGCTCGCACGCAAGCATCATCCCGACCTCGCGAAGCCGAAAGAGAAGGCCGCGGCTGAGGAAAGATTCAAGCAGATCAACGAAGCCTATGAGGTCCTGAGCGATTCTGAAAAGCGCACGAAATACGATCAGCTCGGCGCCGATTGGAACCAGCCGGGAGGGTTCCAACCACCTCCCGACTGGGGTCGCGGCGGAATGGGCGGCGGCGGATTCCGGCGTTATGCCGGCGGGAACGGCGGCGGAGTCGAGTTTGAATTTGGAGGCACCGGGTTCAGCGATTTTTTCGAGGCGTTTTTCGGTGGCGGGCGTGGCGAGTCGGCCTTCGGCCGGCGACAGGCGACACCCGCGCGCGGGCAGGATGTCGAGGCTGACATCATGGTCACGCTCGAGGAAGCGCTCCACGGTTCCACTCGACAGATTTCGCTGCGCCGGAGCGACTCGGACAAAGTGGAAACTTATCAGGTCAAAATTCCGCGTGGCGTTCACGAAGGGCAGCGCATCCGGCTTGCCGGGCAGGGCGAGGCGGGGCCGCGCGGGGGAAAAAAAGGCGATCTTTTTTTGCGAGTGCGCCTGGCGCGACATCCCGATTTTACGGTCGAAGGCAACGACCTGATCCACGAAGCCTCACTTGATCCGTGGCAGGCGGCGCTTGGGACCGAGATGGAGGTTCCGACTTTGGAAGGTCTGCGACGGTTGAAGATCCCGCCCGGCACCCAGTCCGGACAACGCTTTCGCCTGCGTGAGCGCGGTCTGCCGAATGCGGCCAGTGGCCGCGGTGATCTCTATGTGATGGCGCAGATTCGGATTCCAAAAAAACTGAGCGAAGCCGAGCGCAAACTGTGGGAGCAGCTCGCCCTGTTGCACGGAGGCTGATTGGAAACATGAAAATCGCCCTCGGTTCCGACCACGCCGGGTTCCGCTACAAGGAGAAGATAAAGGAGCTGCTCGAGTCGTTAGGCCACGACGTCGTGGATTTCGGCACCACGAGCGAGGAACCGGTCGATTATCCAAAGTTCATTCGCCCGGCGGCCGAAGCGGTCGCGCGGGGGGAGTGCGAGCGGGGGATTGTCCTCGGCGGCTCGGGCAACGGCGAAGCAATGGTCGCGAACAAGGTGCACGGCATTCGCTGCGCCCTCTGCTGGAACGAAGAATCGGCCCGGCTTTCACGCCGGCACAACGATGCCAACTGCCTCTCGTTAGGCGAACGCATGATCCCGCTGGAACTCGCGCTCGAGATCGTGCGCATCTGGCTGACGACTGGATTCGACGGCGGTCGCCACGCTGCCCGGGTTGCCCAGCTCAACGCGATGTAGAGATAGCTCGCGCGCTACAGCGCGATCCAGACGGTCACGAGAAAAACTGCGCTGACGAAAGCATTGCTCTGGAAAAAAGCGCGATTGATCGCCGCCAGGTCAAGCCGCCCCGCGCTCCGGTGTTCGTAAATCAGCGCCGCGGCAACCAGCGGCATTCCACAAAAGTAAAGCCAGCCTAACGACGCCGCAAAGCCAAACCCGAGCAGGGCAAAGAACATCCCGAGGTGAAGCCACTGCGCGAAACGGAGCGATCGGGCGATTCCCAGCCGCACGACCAGCGAATGCAATCCTTCGCCGCGATCGAATTCCAAATCTTGCGTCGCGTAAATGAGATCGAATCCTGCCACCCACGCGATCACTCCCGCCGCCAACAGCATCGGCGCAAGCGTCAGCCGGCCGGTCGCGGCGATCCAGGCGCCGGCCGGGGCAACCGCCAACGCGAGCCCCAGAAAAAAATGGCTCGCCGCGGTAAAGCGCTTCGTCAGTGAATAAAAAAAGATGATCGCGAGCGCGAGCGGAGAAAGCAGGAGGGTGAGACGATTGATCGTGCCCGCCACCGCGATAAACGCTGCGGCGCTGAGCACCAGCATGACGAGCGCGATCGGCCGGCGCACAAGCTGGTGCCGTGTCGCGGTGCGCGGGTTTCGCTGATCAAGCTGCCAGTCCACCAGGCGATTGAAAAGCATCGCCGCGGTCCGCGCGCAGATCATGCAGATCAGAATGAGAGCAAGCAGTCGCGGCGACGGGCGACCGCGTGTCGCGACAAGCAGCGCGCCGAGGGCGAAAGGCAGTGCAAAAATTGTGTGGGAAAACCGAATCAGCCGGAGGAAACGCACGACCGCGCTCTCGTTAGGCAAGACTGGCGTCATCGCAGCAGGGTTTCGAGGCGCGTTCGGGCCGCAGAAACCAGCGGCTGACCATGCGCAAAGAGCAGACGCTCGAACGCAAAATCAAGCAGGTTGCGCAACGAGCGCCGCATTTGTTTTTGATTGGCGCAATACTTCGCCGGCAGGAGTGAAAAACCGTAAGGCTCCAGATTGATCAGGGCGTCACCGACGACGAGCGTGCCGCCCTCGTCGGCAAAGTGGAAGGCCATCTCACCTTCGGCCGCGCCCTCGATTGCGATTGCTCTGAGGGCCGGCATGATTTTCTCGCGATCCCGCAGAGCACGCATTTCAACCTCACGGACTTGCCGCGTCACTGCTTCGGCCGCGAAAATCGGGGTTTGCTCCTGCTGCGCAAGGATAGCCGAATGCCGGAGATGATTTGAGTTCGTCACCAGCACCGCTGCGGCCCGCCGGCCCGCAGTAAGTTCGGCAAAGGCGCTTGCCGCGAGCCGAATCGGATCAATCAAGAAGAGTCCAGTCTGGGTGAGGAGCGCGCTCGAGAACAGATCAGATTTGACAGCTGGATCATAGGCCTGCCAAACCCAACTGGAGGTGGTGACCTGTTGAAGTTCGGCGGCCTCAACCATGGGGAAAGTGGCGGAGCACGATGGCGGATGGCATCGTAGCTGCTACAAGCAATGTAATTACTACAAAGACCATATGATCACCTTCTCCTATCAGGCCCGGGATGGCGCGGGCAACATCGTAACCGGAATCCAGGATGCCATCAACGAGGACAACGCCATCAGCAGTCTGATGAGCCGAGGTCTGATGGTGCTTTCCCTGCAGCAAAAAGCGGCCGCGACCCGGCAAAAGAAGAAATCGTGGACGGTAAAAGAAACCGACCTGGTCCTCTTCACTCGTCAGCTTGCGACGATGATCGAAGCCGGCATTTCCCTCGTCCAAGCGCTGACTGCGCTTTACGAGCAATGCGATCCGAAGCGACAAAAAAATCTGCGCTACGTCATTAGCGACGTGACGACTCGCGTCCAGGGCGGTGAAACTTTTAATGAAGCAATCGCGAAACATCCGCGCGTCTTCAATCGGCTCTTCGTCAGCATGGTAAAAGCGGGCGAAGCCGGCGGTCTGCTCTCGGAGATCCTCGACCGGTTGGCCGGCTTTCTCGAAGCTAGCGCGCGCCTGCGGAAAAAGGTCAAATCGGCCATGACCTATCCTGTCATCGTGATTTCGATCGCGCTCCTCATAACCACTTTCCTGATTGTGCGGGTTGTGCCGGTCTTCGGGGAAATCTTTAAGGACTTTGGCGCGAAGCTGCCGGCTCCGACTCAATTTCTGATCGACCTAAGTGACTTCGTCCGCGCCCGATGGTACTTCCTTATTCTGGGAATTGGCGGCGCGATTTTCGGTGCGCGCACTTTCCTTCGTTCGACGCGCGGCCGGCAATTGGGAGATCGTTGGAAGCTGAAGCTGCCGGTGTTCGGTCCGCTGATTCACAAAATTTGCATGTCGCGTTTCGCGCGCACTTTCGCGCAGCTCATTCGTAGCGGTGTGCCGATTCTCGAAGTGCTCGACATCGTCGGCGGCTCGGCCGGCAATCATGTCGTCGAAGAAAGCATCAAAGGCGTCAGCGCGGACGTGGAGAAGGGCGACAATCTTTCGATCGCGCTCTCAAAAAAGAAAATATTCCCGCCCATGATGCTGCGGATGGTGGCGGCGGGCGAATCCACCGGCCGAATCGACGGCATGCTGGAAAAAATGGCCGATTTCTGGGACGAAGAAATCGAAGCGATGCTCGACGCGCTCACCTCCTTGATTGAACCGATGCTGATCGTTTTTCTCGGCGTGATTGTGGGCGGCATCGTGATCGCGATGTTCCTGCCAATCTTCAAGCTGAACGAAGTAGTTTCGCAGAGCAAAAGCTAGGGAGAAGCTGCTCAAACGGAAAGGGAGGGCGGGCCGCCAGGTCCGCCCTTTCTATTTTAATTGCTGAGCGCG